>NZ_LZKK01000336.1 GCF_001672815.1 Mycobacterium sp. E796
CGCCCCTCCACCGCCGCTGACCGGCGCATCGACGACCGAAACCCCATGAGGCTCGGCGCGTTTGGCGAGCTCGCGGCAGGTGTCGGGATGGACCGTGCTGTGCACCGCGACCACGCTGCCCGGTGTCATGGCTTCCAGCAGGCCGTCCTCGCCACCGGTAAGTTCCTCGATGTCGGCGTCGCCGACGACGCACAGGCAGACGAGATCGCTCGCCGCGGCCAGATCGGCCGGCGTCGGGGCGATCTTGGCCGGGGTATCGGCGAACGGCTCCAGCGACGCGGGCTTGCGCGCCCACAGCGTCGTCGGGTAGCCGCTCTCGATGATCCGGCGCGCCATGGGGCCGCCCTGACTGCCTAATCCGATGAACCCGACCCGCATCAACCGGCCTCCAAATCGGCTTGCGAACCCGCTGACCGCTGACCCGCGCATTCCGCCACGAAGGCAAGGACTTTCGCGTGGTAGTCGGGGGCGGTGTGGCCGAGGCTTATGTTGTGCCCGGCGTCAGATTGACGATGTACGACGAACCGGGGCGCCGCGGAGAACAGCGCACTGATCTGGGTCACCGCCGCGTCATCGGCCTGCCAGACCTTTTCGTGCTCGGCGATGCTGAAGTGCACGGGGACGCGCACGGCGGGCGCCAGCTCCGGGAAGGTCTGTCGCGCCCAATCGGAGACCATTTGGTCTTCGTATGCCGGCGCCGAGGGGGAAACCGTTGCGCCGCCGAGGACCTCGGGCGGATACAGCTCCGCAGGGCTCCACAGCAGGTCGCGCATGCCCGGCGGGCGGCGTTCGCGGGTGGCGGCTTTCAGTATCTCTTTGGCCGCGGGGTGGTAGTGCCGACCGGTGCCCGCCAGTTCGATGCCGAGCAGCTCGGCGCCGCGCGCGTCGGCGGCCATTCGCATCGTCAGTTCGCAGCCGCCAGAATGGCCCCACACGAATACGCCTGCGCCACGCGGCCGTTCGCCGAGGATGCGCTCCACCGCGCCGTAGGCGAGGTTGACGCGCTGCTCGGCGGAGGCCATCGCTTCGGGATACGGCGCGGAGCTGCCGTAGCCGGGCCGATCGAGGGCCACCACGGTGAATCCGGCCTCGGCGCCCGTGCGCAACAACGAATACGACGGGTGGCCCGGGCAGTCGAAATACAGCGCGGTGGTGCCTCCGCCGTGGATGGCGACGATCACCGCCGTGGGCTCGTCGGCATCGCTGGCCTCGGCGACCAGGGCAGACATCGGCACGCCGTCGACGATCACCAGCCGCGGACGGACGCTCGTCATGTGTCGGCCCGCAGTAAAAGCACGCCGCTGGGGGTGAGGCCCCCGCTGCTGACCACGCCGACGCGGGCGTCGGCCACCTGCCGGTCACCGGCCTCGCCGCGCAGCTGGCTGACCGCTTCGTGCAGCAGGCCCATGCCGTGGGTGCGGCCGTGCGAGAGCTGGCCGCCGTGGGTGTTGAGCGGCAATTGCCCGTCGCGGGCGATGTTCTTGCCGCCGTCCAGGAATTCCTTGGCCTCGCCGATGCCGCAGAATCCCAGCGCCTCGATCCAGGACAGGCAGTTGAAGGAAAACCCGTCGTAGAGTTCGGCGACGTCGACATCGGTGGGCCGCAACGAGGTGCGGGTCCACACATGCGCTGCCTGGCCCAGTACCTGTGGCTCGTGCGTCAAAGTGCTTTGGTCCCAATCGAGTCGCTCGACGATCTGGGTTCCGACCGCCTCCACCAGAACGGGCGGCTTGGCCAGGTCGCGGGCCACGTCGACGGCTGAGACGATGACGGCGATCGCGCCGTCACACGGCACGTCGCAGTCGTACAGCCCGAACGGCGTGGTGATGGGACGCGCGCCCAGGTAATCGTCCATCGTCATCGGCGTGCGGTAGATGGCGGTCGGGTTGAGTTCGGCGTTGGCGCGCTGGTTCAGCGCGATCCAGCCCAGCGTCTCTTTCGTTGTGCCGTAACGGTGGAAGTGCCGCTGCGCGTTCATCGCCAGCGTGTGGGCGGCCGAGGTGGCGCCGAATGGCATCTGCCACCCCGACATTCGGCCCATCGAGGGCGCGATTTTGCCCTGCTTCATCAGCTCGCCGTGGGTGGCTTCCCACACCGTCCGGAAGCACAGCACGTGGCGCGCGAGCCCACCGGCGATCGCCAACATCGCGGCGATCACGGAGCCACCCGGGCCGAACGTTTCCATCGCGCCGTTGTGCCACGTCGGCCGGATGCCCAATGCGGCCTCCAGGGCGGTGGTGCCCCCCTCGCCCATTCCCGCGACGTTGAGAGCGCCGGGGTAGGTGGACAGGCCGTCGATATCGGCGAATGTCAGCCCGGCGTCGGCGATCGCCGCCTCGCAGGCCTGAACGGTGAGCGACAGCGGCAGCTGCATCAAGCGGCGGCCGATCGGCGACATGCCGATGCCGGTGAGCGCGACCTTGTCTTCGAACTTCTCCTGGGTGAGCATGGGGCGCACGTGCTCGCCGAAGCGCTCGGGCGCGATCTCGTCGGACGGCAGGGCTGCGGGTTCGGCGTCGGGAATCGGCCGGAACAGCGGAAACCACACGTCCTCGACCTGCTCGAAAACCACCTCCACCTGTTGGCCGAGCTCGAGCCGATCCGGTTCGCACTCAACGATGTTGGTGGTCAGCCGCACGCGCTGATCCTCGGCGATCGCCACCTGGGCGACGACGTACGGCGCCGGCAGCCCCGGCAGGCTGAACCGCTCGTTGACGGTGAACCCGGCGAGCGTCGCCCGGCCGGAGAGGGCCCGCACGGCCATATTCCGGGATCGGCAGTACCGGCACACCGGCGCCGGCGGATGGATCAGCGCGTCGCAGCTCTGGCATTCCTGCAGCCGCAGCGTGCCGTCGGCGCCCGAACTCCAAAAGAACTCGTTGTCCTGCGTGATCAGGGGCAGCGGGCGTCCGGTCAACGCGTGAAACCCCATTCGGCCTCGTTCGCCTCGATGTTGACGTGCGCGGCTGGGTCGTCGTCGGTGCTCGGCGGCGGCGGCACGTCGTCCGGTCGGCGTTCGTCCATTTCCATGATGGCGTGCACCGGGCAGTCCATCAGCGCACGCATGACCGCGTCACGGTCGGCCTCGGGCACGGTGCCGTCGCCGATCAGGCACGCGTATCCCCAGTCATCGAGCGAGAAGTACGCGGGCGCGTGCCTGGCGCAGATCCCGAAGCCGTCGCAGAGGGTGCGGTCCAGGTGGATTCTCATGCCCTCGCTCACGCGTAGACCACCGCCTCCACCTCGTAGGGTCGCCCAGCGCTAAACGCGTTGGCGCGGCACGGTTCACATGACTTGTCGAGATGCTGGGCCACCGCTTGCGGGAACTGGTCGAGCATTCTGGCGGCCACGTTGGTTGCGGCGTCCAGCGTGGCGCAGGCTCCGCGCCCCCGCAGCGTCACCGACCAGTGGCGCAGCCGGTCGAGGTCCTCGGGGGTGGCGGCGCCGTCGCGGAGCGCCCCGGCGGCGGCGGCCATCGCGGCGGTGCCGTTGAAGCACGAACCGCATTGGCCCGCGTTCTCGCGATCGAAGTAGGCCAGTACCGAGGCGGCGACCGCCACCGGGCAGTCGTCGGCGATCACCGCGATCGCACCGCAGCCCAGTCCGCTGCCGAGGTCACGGAACGTCTGGTGGTCCAGCGTGGCGTCCAGCACGCTGCGATTGAGCAGCCCGGCGAAGTAGCCACCCAGCAGCGCGCCTTGGACGCGATCCGACGAAACACCGTGCAGGGCAAGCAGATCGGCGAACGGCAGGCCGTGCGGGACCTCATAGAGCCCCGGCGGCCGGCCGCCACCGGTCAAGGTCACCAGGAAGGTGCCGGGCGAGGACGGCGTGCCCAGCGAGCGGAACTCCGCCGCGCCGTGCCGCTGCAGGTAGGGCAGGTTGGCCAGGGTCTCCACGTTGCTCACCAGGGTGGGCAGCCCACCGACTCCCTTCTGAAACGGCCGCGGCGGCTTGTCCGTTGGCTTGACCGGTCCGCCGTTGATCGCGCGGGTGACCGCGGTCTCCTCGCCGGCGATGTACCCCGGGGCGACGTTGACCACCTCGATCGCGACGTCGCCGGGCGGGTACTCGGCGAGCGCGGCCTGGACACTGCGGGCCGATTCCGCGTCGGACAGGTAGACGTAGGCGCGGTCGGCGGCCACCATCGCCGCGGCCAGCCGCAGTCCGTCGAGGACCAGGTGCGGCCGGTGCCGGAGCAGCCATCGATCCTTGATCGACGCGGGTTCGCCCTCCTCGCCGTTGGCGACGACGACCGAGCCACCCGCCGCGCGCCCGTTGTCCCGCACGGCGCGCAGCTTCACCGCCATCGGAAAGGCCGCGCCGCCCCGGCCCTGCAGGCCGCTGCGTTCGACTTCGCCGAGCAGTTCGTCGGGGTCGGTGAGCGGACGATAGCCGCCGAGTTCGAGGTACGCCGCGCGGTTTTCGCCCGCGTGGCCCGGTCGATCACCCAGCAGCCGCGACGGACACCCGGGCCAGGTGGTGACGGTGATATCCATCGCCTAGCTCCCCATCGTTAGTCTGGCGCACATGCGAACCGCGGTAGTGCGCGTCAACGTGGATCCTTCCGGCGTCCTCACGGCCGAACAGCTAGGACACGGCATGACCGCACTCCTCGGGCTTGCCGGCGAGCTGGGCCTGGAAGTCGTCGAGAACAACCTGGCGGCCATGCCGGCCGGCCGCCGCGAGGTGGAGGTGCTGATCGCCGGCGACGACGCCGACGCCGTCAAGCGCGTCGGAGTCGAGTTGTGCGCCAAAGCATTTGGCGGCGCGCCGGTGGCCGGCGTGGTGACGTTCATCAGCCGTGGAACCGACGACGACGCGCACGGCGTGCTGTCCGGTTTCGGGCTCACCGGCGAGATCGTCCGGACGCCCGGCGACGACGGTTTCGACATCGTTCACGTGACCCTGCGCGAAGCCGACCTGGATCGCGTTCCGGAAAGCCGGATTCACACCGCCCTCGAGGCGTCGCTCAACTGCGAGGTTCGCATTCGCACCGTGTGAACGCATCAGGAGCCTAAGAATTCGAGGATCGCCGGGGCGGCCTGCACCCACGTGTCGAACATGTTGAAGTGCTTCACCCTTCCCGCCGCGCGGTCTTCGGACGCCCGCTCCCAGGCGTCCTCCGGCCAGGGCGGGTCGATCAGCTTGGAACCCTTGATCAGGCAGCTGACCTCCAGCGACGTCCGCTTCGGGTGATCCATGTCGTTCTCGCCGCCGCGGATGATCAAGGTGGGAACCTTGATGCGGTCGAACATTTCGTCCTCGACGCCCGGAATCGTCTGTCCGGGTTTGGAAACGAATGCGTTGAGCCAGCGCAGCATCACCTTGAGAAACTCGTCGGGGTCGAAGTCGAGGAACCGCTGCTTGTTGGCGGGGTTCTGCTCGATTCGCTCGCGCCATTCCTGCACCTTCATCACGCCGTCCATTCCGGTGCCGCGCACCGCGAGAATGCTCGGGATGATGTAGAAGGAGCCCAGCACGAAGGTGCCGTAGATGCCGCCGACGATGTTCCACACCACGAGTTTGGTGACCATCTCGGGGTAGAGCATCGTCGTCAGCATGGAATCCCTTGCGCCGCCGGAGCCGCCGGCGAGGATGCAGCGCTCGAAGCCAAGACCCGTCACCAGTTTGTGCAGGGTCTCGGCCCGCATGTGCGACTCGCTTTGGCCGTAGAACTGCACATCCGAGGCCCCGCAGTTGGGTCGGTCCCACAGCAGCACCCGATAGCCGCCGGCGGCCAACGCATCGGCCAGCGGGCGCAGGCCCTCGATCTCCTTACTGAAGCGGCCACCCGGCGTCAGGGCGATGAGGTCGCCTGTGTCACCGAGGATTTCATAGACAACGTTTCCGCCATTCACCTCGAATGTCGACACAGATGCTCCCGTCACGCCATTACCAGAACGTCGTTGCCGACGACTCGCACCGGGTAGGTGCGGATGCTCCACTCCGGCTTGACCGCGGTCGTGCCGGTCGCGAGCTCGAAACCCCATTGATGCCAGGGGCAGTAGATGAACTCCAGGTCGCGCACCATGACCGAGTCGCCGGCGGCGGTCTCGTCGACGATCGTGCGTCCGCGGGCGCGCCCCGAGCACAGCGGACCGCCCTGGTGTGGGCAGTAATTCGCGATGGCGTAGAAGGCGCCGTTGACGTTGTAGACGCCGACGCCGTGGCGCCCGATGGGCACCAATTTGTGGGTGCCGGGCGGGATTTCGTCCACGGTCGCCACGACGTGTTCGCGGCCCTGAGCGAGGCGGGGCTGGGGCGGCCTGGTGGTTGCCCCTTCTTGTTCAGACGCCAACTCAGAACACCCGGGTCTGACCCTCGAGGACCGGCACGGTCTCCGGGAGGTGGTAGGTCGCGATCCCGTTCTTGTACATCACCGCGTCCCGGGCCGCCTTCGGAAGGTGCTTGACCAACCAGCGCGGGTCGTCGAACGTCCAGTGCGGGTAGTCGGAGGAGAACAGCAGGATCTTGTCGCACTCCATCCACTCCAGGGCGCGGGTCAACTCGGTCTTGTCTTCCGGATAGTCCAGCGGCTGGGTGGTGAACTTGATGTGTTCCTTGACGTAGTCCGATGGCTTGCGCTTGATCTCGACCCGCGACTTGCGCGCTTCGTAGAGCGCGTCCATCCGCCACATCAGGGGCAGGATCCAGGTGAACGCGTGCTCGACGAACACGATGCGCAGCGTGGGGAACCGGTCGAAGACGCCGTCGAAGATCAGGCTCATGACCTGGTTGGCGGCCAGCAGCGAGTAGGTCACCATGAAATCGTGGTTGTAGCTGGGCAGCCCCACCGGCGGCGTCGGCAGCATCTCGTAGTTGCTGCGCGACAGGTGGCAGCTCACCGTGATGTCGTGCTTGGTGGCGGCCTCCCAGATGGGGTTGTACTTCGGGTGGCCCCATGACGGGCGCGGCTCGGCCTTGATCAGGATCTGCGCCATGTACGGGTGGCCGGCCCACGTCTCGATCTCGCGCGCCGCCCCCTCAGGGTCCTCGATGGCCGCGCAGATCGAACCGCGCCAGCGCTCGTGCCAGTTGTTGTGGCTGTCGAGCCAGTGGTTCGCCTGCCAGTGGTTGAGGGCGGTCGAGAACGCCTGGTGCGCCTCGGCCAACCGCGGTGTGCGCCCGCCGGGCTCCAGGATCGCGATGTCGGAGCCCGCTTGCATGATCAGTTGCCGGAAGGCCATGTCCGGGTCGCTGCAGGCGAACTCGCCGTCGGGGGGGAAGGTGTCGGCGCGCATCGCGAAGGTGTGCGCGTAGTCGGGAGCGTCGTAGTAGATCAGCTCGCCGACCTTGTGGTCCAGGAAGAACTTGCTGCGCCACGGCTCCGGGATGTACTGGGTGAGCTCGCCGCGGCGGGGCACCGGGTGGATGTCGGAGTCGACGCACCGGACGGCTATGCGCTCGGCGGCGGGAACCCGTTCGTGTATGTGAGTCAGCGTCATCTCTGTCTCCTCGATCTCCCTTGTCCTATTCTGCGACTAGCCCGCTGCCAGGTCGACCGAAATGTCGATCCCGTACAAGTTGGCCGCGTTGCGCCAGCACAGCTTGTCGCGCTGTTCGGCGGACAGTGATGCCGGCACCCGGCCGACGTGGTTGCTCTGCCAGTGCGGGTAGCTGGAGCCGAACATCACCATGTCTTCCTTGCCGGTGAAGGCGAACCACTCGCCGGCGAAGTCGGCGTCGGGCGGACCGTCGAGGCTGCCCTGCACGAAATACACGTGGCCGGGGAGGTAGTCGCTGGGGATCCGCGGCGCCCAGGGTGTCTGTTCCAGGTGGGGCCGGCCGAACGTGTCCATCCGCCAGATGAACGGCGTGAGGAAGTCCGCGGCGCCGTCGGCCCAGACGAACTTCAGGTTCGAGAAGCGCTCGAACACACCCTCGGCGATCATGTTCATCAGGTGATACAGGTAGTTCAGCGCCATGAAGCTGACGTACTGCTCGTAGGTCAGGGTGTGCCCGGACGGCGTGGGGGGAAAGCCGATGCCCTCGCCCGTTTCGATGTGCACGGCGACCGGCAGCCCCGCGTCGGCGGCGGCCTCCCATAGCGGCCAGAACTGGGGCTTGCCGTACAGCTCGCGAGATTGCAGCGGGACGCCGATCTGGACGATGCGGGGGTGGGCGCGCCATTTCTCGATTTCGCGCACGGCGCCTGCGATGTCGTCGGGGTTGACCCGGATGGTGCCGCGGAAACGCTCGCCGAACTCGGCGGAGTCCAGCCAGCGCGACACCATCATCTCGTTGTGGGCGGCGTGCAGCGCGGTGCCCAGGTGACGGTCGGGCATGATGCCGCGCCCCATCGGATGAAGGATCGCCACGTCGACGCCGCGCTTCGAAAACAGTTCGTTGCCAACGAATTCCGGATCCGAACCCGGATACTGGCGGTCCGGTCCCTCGGTGTTCGGCGCGTATTCGCCGCCCGGCGCGCCGTACCAGTCCATCTCGTAGTCGGGGAAGCCACGGCTCTTGAACGGCTCGCGCAGGAAGGAGCGCAGGTCCTTATTGGACGAAAAAAAGACGTGCACGCTCGCGTCGATCAGCGGGGTGCGGGTTCCGTCAGCGTGTTCGATCACGTAAGCCGTCCCTCGGCTCGGGAAGCCAAAGTGAGCCCGATGGGGGCATCTGATAGATAAACTAACATTCGCGTCAGTCGCCAATCAACGGTGTTTTCGGTAAGCGTCTCGGTTAATCATCGGCCCTGGTTGCCGTCGGTTTTGCTGTTATTCGGGTAAGTAGCGTTCTTGGATGAGGATAATAGCATTCTCGCGTTTGTCGGTGGACGCCGAACGGTGGCCGCCGGGCGCCGAAACGGGCCTGCGGGGGACGGTACGATCCGTCGCGTGGTGAGGGCCGTGCACGCGTCCATGGTGCGCTGGATCGGCCTTCTGTTCGTCATCGGCGCGGCCCTGTTCGCGCTCGGCGTTCTGCTCTCGCTCCTTCCCGCGTCGCCACCGCTGCTCTCGGCGTTGACCTATGCGGTGGGGGCGGTGTTCTTCACCGCCGCAGCAACGCTTCAGCTGATCCTCGCTCGCCGCGAGCTGCCCGAGGCCAAGCAGCACTCGCTGCCGCTGCGGGCGCGCACTACCGACTGGCTGTCCGCGGCCATCCAGTTGGTGGGCACGGTGCTGTTCAACGTCAACACGGTGGACGCCGCGGTGACCATCGGTGCCCGCCCGGAGCTCATCGACGTCGACGTGTGGGTGCCCGACATCGTCGGCTCCGTCGCGTTCCTGGTCTCGTCGGCGATCGCAATCGTTCCCGAGGTCCGGGCCCGGCGGCACTCCCACGTTGCCAGCGCCTCGCAGCGCATCGCGTTCCTCAACTTCGCGGGATCCGTGCTGTTTCTCGCCTCGGCCGCGGGCGCGTTGGTCCTGCGCTCGGGGGCCGACGTCAGCCTGGTGTGGGCCAACATCGGCACGTTCTTCGGCGCGCTGTGCTTCCTCGTGGCGGCGTGGCTTTTCGGCTGGCCGCCGCGCCGGCCGCAGAGCCAAATTCAGTGATCGCCAAGTGGATTCAAGCGCTAGCCGGGCCTTCGGGCGTGGCGTGTGAACCGTGGGCCTGGCCTGTGAATCGTGGCAGGAAAAATCGCCGGATTCCCTCCGCTGGTACACAATCAAAGCCGTTACTGCGCACTCAACGCGATTAGCCCGCCGGCGGCCCTACCGGACCCACGGTGACACCGGCGGCCCTCTCGAACGGCTTGATCACCGTCGTGAAATCGGAGTCCGGGCCCTCTTCGAGCGCGGCCGCCTCCCAGAGCCGGGCCACCGTTTCGGCGACGTCGGCCGGGGCGCCGAGCGCTTTCGCTTCGTCGAGATACAGCCGCACGTCCTTGACCATCAGCCCGGTGGCGAAGCCGTAGTCGAAGGTGCGCGGCAGGATCGCGCGGGGGAACTTGTCGCGGCTCGCGCTCGTCGCACCCGAACCCGCGTTGAGCACTTCGATCATCACGCCCGGGTCGAGACCGGCCTTCACGCCCATCGCGACGACCTCCGCCGTCGCGACCAACACGTTGGCCGCCAGGATGTTGTTGGCGAGCTTCATGGTCTGCGCCGCACCGGGTTTCTCCCCGATGTAGAGCGGTCGCCCGATCGCCTCGAGAGCGGTTCGTATCACGTCGAATTCGTCGCGCGGCCCGGACACCATGACGGCGAGCGAACCCTGCTCGGCTCCGCCCACGCCGCCGCTGACCGGGCTGTCGATCGCCACGATGTTCCGTTTCGCCAGCGCGTCGCGGATGTGCACCGCCGTTCGGCTGCCGACGGTTGAGAAGTCGACATACCGCTTGACGCGCGAACCCTCGATCACGCCCGCGGCCCCGGTGGCCACCTCCACGCATGCGGCCGGCGTCGGCAGGCTCGCCATGACCGTCTCGACCCGATCGGCGACCTCTTTCGACGACGACACTCCGTGCGCGCCGACGGTGACGAGGCGATCCAGCGCCGCGCCGTTCGTGTCGAAGGCGACGACATCGTGGCCTTGTTGGATGAGGCGACGCGCCATGGGAAAGCCCATGTTTCCAAGCCCGATGAACCCGACCTCCATCGCCGACTCCTAGCCCCGATCCACTTCGGCGAACGCCTCACGCGCGATGCGGAAGCTGTCGACGGCGGCCGGTACGCCGGCGTAGATCGCGACCTGGAGGAATATCTCCCGGATCTCGTCGCGCGTGACACCGTTCGTCAGCGCCGCCTTGAGGTGCGTCCGTAATTCGTTGGGGCGGTTCAGGACCGAAATCATCGCCAGGTTGAGCATGCTGCGGGTCTTGAGGGCCAGTCCGTCGCGGCCCCAGACCGCGCCCCAGCAATACTCGGTGACGAGGTCTTGCAGCGGCTTGGTGAAGTCGTCCGCGTCCGCCAACGCTTGGTTGACATACGCCTCGCCCAGCACCGCCGAGCGGATCTCGAGTCCGCGCTGGTACGTTTCGCCGTCCAATGGTCTGCTCCTTTACGCCACGTGCTCCTGATAGACCCTCCTGATAGACCTTTGTGTAGCAGCCCAGCCTCGAGGGAGATGCAATGACCGGTCCTCCGAGCTGCTGCTTGGGCGGGTCGATCTTTCTCGTCATGCAGAACTTCCTGCTGGCCGCGCGCGCCCAAGGGTTGGGGTGCCGGCCAGGCATTCGGACACCTCGTAGCCGCTTTTCGAGATTATTACTTCCGACAGGGAGAATGCTATTCTCGCGATTGGCGGTGACGACAGGAGGCGGCCCGGATGCTGTTGGAGTTCGATGCTGATCAGCGGCTGTGGCAGCAGACCGTTCGCGACGTCGTCGCCAAGCAGTGCCCGCCGTCGCTGGTGCGCAGCGTGGCCGAGGACGGCGTGGATCCGAGCCCGCTGTGGAAGTCCTACGTCGACCAGGGCTGGACGGAGCTGAACGACGCGGACAGCGCCGTGGAGCTGGCGATCGTGCTCGAGGAGCTGGGGCGCGCGACCGATCCCACCCCGTTCCTGGCGACGATGAGCCAATTCGCGCCGCTGGCCGCGGATCGGTTCGACCCGCACGAGGCCGGAACCGCGGTGTACGGCGGGGTCTGGGCGCACCGGGACGCCGACGGCTGGGTGCTGGACGGCACGGCGCGCCATGTTCTCGACGGCGATCGCGTCGACCGGCTGGCGGTGGTGACCGACGCCGGGGTGTTCGTCGTCGCGGCCAACCAGGTTTCGGCGCGCCGCTCGGCGGTGTTCGACCCCGTCCTGCACGTCACCGACCTGTCGTTCGGCGAGGTCCGGGTGCCCGACAGCGCGCGGCTCGCCGTCGACGCGGAGCGCGCGCAACACGTCGCGCTGACCGGCATGGCGATCACCATGGTCGGCGCCTGCCAACGCATCCTCGACCTGGTCCTCGAGCACGTCCGCAGCCGGCAGCAATTCGGGGTGCCGATCGGTTCGTTCCAGGCCGTCCAGCACAAGGCCGCCGACATGCACGTCGCGGTCGAACGCGCCCGGGCGCTGGCCTACTTCGCCGCACTGACGATCGCGGCCGACGATCCGCGGCGCCGGCTGGCGGCCGCGATGGCCAAGGCATCCGCGGGGGAGTGCCAGTCGCTCGTATTCCGGCACGGCTTACAGCTTTTCGGTGCGATGGGATTTACCTGGGAGAACGACCTGCAGTTCGCGCTGAAGCGGGCCAAGGCGGGCGAGCTGATGCTCGGTGGCGCGGCGCAACACCGGGCGCGCATCGCAGAGGAATACCGTGCAGCTGACTTTTGATCCCGACGTCGAGGCGTTCCGGGCGGAGTTCGCGGCCTTCCTCGACGAAAACCTGCCCGACGCAAGCGAAACGCTGGAGCGCCCGCGGTCGGTGTCGCACATGCCGCAGTGGGCGCGCGACTGGCAGCGGCTGCTTTTCGACAACGGCTGGCTCTTGCCCAGCCAGCCGCCGGAATTCGGTGGTCGCAACGCGACGGTGATTCAGCAGTTCGTCTACCTCGAGGAACTCAGCCGCCGCCGGATCTATCACAGCTTCAACCCGCAGGGCGTGAACATCGTTGCGGCGTCGCTGCTTTCGTTCGGCAACGACGATCAGAAGCGCCGCTGGGCGGTGCCGATCCTGCGGGCCGAGATCACCGCGTCGCTCGGGATGAGCGAACCCAGCGCGGGCTCCGACCTGGCGTCGTTGCGCACCCGCGCGGTGCTGGACGGCGATCACTTCGTGGTCAACGGGCAGAAGGTGTGGACCTCGGGCGCCCACGATGCCGACGTCCTGCTGACGTTCGTGCGCACCAACCCGGATGCGCCGAAGCACAAGGGAATCAGCGCGCTGATCATCCCCACCGACACCCCGGGTCTGGTGCGCCGGCCGTTCCCGTCGATCTGCGGTGCCGACGACCTGGATTTCAACGAGGTCTTCTTCACCGACGTGCGGGTGCCGGCCGAGAACCTGGTCGGTGAGCTCGACCAAGGCTGGCGGGTGGCCAACGGGTCGCTGGGGCACGAGCGCACGATGATGTGGCTGGGTTTCGCCGATCGGCTCGACAACATGATCGACGACTTCCACCCGACCACCGAAGTCGAGCGCGACCTGTACGCCAGCACGATCATGGACAAGCAGGCGCTGCGCCTGCTGGGTTCGGTTGCCCTGGCGCGTGCCTCGCGCGGCGAGGACGACGTTGCCGCGATCTCGGTGCTCAAGCTGCTCGGGTCCGAGGCCGAGCTGCGCGGCATGGAGCTGGCGTTCACGTCGGCGGGATCCGACGGGCTGATCCACCCCGGGCAGACCGGCCCGTACGCGCACATGAACCTGGACCACTACTTCGCCAGCTGGTTCGAGCGTTATGCCCGAAGCTTTTCCGGCACCATCGCCGGCGGGACCTCGGAGATCCAGCGCAACATCATCGCGCAGCGCGTGCTCGGCCTGCCCCGCGGCTAGGTTTGTGCGCCGAACGTGCGGCCAGCCGCACGCTCGTTGTCGAATGTGCGGCCAGCCGCGCGTTCGCGAGGCTAACCCACTAACTCTGGTCGTGGCCCACCACCTCGGTGTGGTTGGGGGACGCCGTGCCGGGCAACGGGATGTGGGCCACGTCCGGGGTGCCGAGCCGGCCGGCTAGCCAGGGCAACGCGGTGGCGAAAGCTGCGCTGGCAGTGGGCCAGTCGTGCCTTCCTGGCTGGGCGACCACCGCGCAGTCGATGCCGTTCGCCAGGCCGAGGCCGCACAGGGCTGCCGCTGCGGCGGCCTGGTTACCCGGGTCGGTGGCGGCGCCGCGACCGGCGACTGCCATCGCGGTGCTGTCGACGACGGTGAGGTCGCGGTGCGGCGCCGGGGCGCCGCCCGACGTGATCGCGAACCAACCGGACACTCCGGTGTAGCGGCCGTGGCGACTGATCACCGTCGTCGGGTCGAATGCCGCCCACGCGTCGGCATTTCCGCCGAACAGGCCGGCGATGGTTTGCGCCTTGCTTCCCGTGTTGGGGGTCAAGTCGCCTTCGATGTCGACGAATGTGCTGAACAGGTTGGGGTGCATGACGGTCAGATCCACCGCGCAGGTGCCGCCCATCGAGAACCCCACCACGCCCCAGTGCGACGGGTCGGGGCTGACCCCGAAATTCGAGACCATATAGGGCACCACGTCTTTGGTGAGATGGTCGGCGGCGTTGCCGCGGCTTCCGTTGACGCATTCGGTGTCGTTGTCGAACGCACCGCCCGGGTCGACGAACACGAGCACCGGCGCGTTGCCGCCATGCGCGGCCGCGAAGGCGTCGATGGTGTCCACCGCGTTGCCGGCGCGCACCCAGTCGGCGGGCGTGTTGATCATGCCGCCGATCATCAGCACGGTCGGCAGCTGCGGCGGCGGAGAGCTCGAGAACCATGCGGGCGGCAGATACACCAGTTCCTCGCGGTGCTTGAAATGCGAGGCGTCGGAAGGGATCTGCACCGGCACCAGGCGGCCGCGGGATGGCCTGACGCCGCTCGCTGCCATCGCGGTGACGGTGGCCTTGTCGGTCTGGCCAGGCAGCGGAGCGGAGGTGAGCTGGTCCCACGCGCTCTGCACCGTCTGCACGTACCCGAACCACTGGTTCAGCACCAGCAGCGAGCAGAGCACCGACAGCGGCAGGCACAGGATCGAGACGGCTCGCCGCCACCAGCGCGCGCCGCGCCAGCCCAGGATCATGACGGCCGCGGCCGTTCCGGCCAACGCGATCCACACATACAGCGCGGACGGCGCCGGCTCGGTTGCCACACGGCCGATGTACCAGTGCGCCCCGGCGGCCGCCACGCCGCCCGCGACGACGGCCACGGGCAGCCAGCACAGGAGCCAACGGCGTGATCGCCGCCCGATGGCGAGGCCCAGCGCGAGCGCGGTGGCGGCATCGACCGTCAACGGCAGCCAGCCGTGCATCAACGAGATGTGGTTACTCAGGAGCTGCATCGTGATTCCTCCTCCCGGCGGCCAGCGATCGGCGCGTGTGAGGGAAGGATCAGATGTCGGCCTCTACGAAGCCTCTACGGATTCTTGGAGCCGTGGCCCGGACGGCGAGCAGACACGAAAGCCCCTCACCACGCGGCGTGTCGGGGGCTTTTGCGTCTGCTCGCAAGGGGAACGGCGCCAGGCCGACCTAGTCGATGACGGCGGCTTCCTTGCGCTCGGTGATCGGCCTGGCCAGCTCCTGCTCGTCGCAGATGCGTTGCAGCTTGTCCAGCGTCTCGTCCAGGCCGGCGCCGACCCGTCGGCCGGGCGTGAAGGTGGCCGGCAGCTTCCGCATCCCCTGGATGACGCCGATGGTCTCGTAGTGCACGGTCCCCTCGGGGTCGCACGTGTAGTCGGGCATCCGGTCCAGGACAGCGGTCAGCATGGACTTGAACACCGTGCGCGCCACGTTCGATCCGGCGCAGCGGTGCACGCCGAGCCCAAAGCTGAAGTGCCGGTTGCCTTTGCGGTCGAGGATGATCTCGTCCGGTTCGTGGAACACAGCGGGGTCGCGGTTGGCCATGGCCCACGAAATCCACAGCCGCTCGCCCTCTTTGAAGGTGGTGCCGTCGAGCTCGACGTCATCGGAGAAGGTCCTGCCGTCGCCAGGGGCGGGGGTGAAGTAGCGCAGGAACTCTTCGGTCGCGGGATCGAGCAGCGTCTCACGCTGCTTGCTGAGCAGCTCGCGCTGATCGGGATGCTGCGAAAGCCATTCCAGCGAATGGGCCGTCAGCGCCGTGGTGGTGTCGAAGCCGCCGCCGATGATCAACCCGAGATTTCCGATGATTTCCAGATCGGGCGCGGGCTCGCCATCGATCCGCATTTCGAGCAGGGCATTGACCAAGCCGGGCCGCGGATTTTCGCGGATCTCGATCATGTTGTTGATCAGGTCGATCCCCATCTGCCGGTGCATCTCGGTGACCCGCTGGATGTCCGGCGAATGCTCCGGGGTGTACACCGCGGCGTGCGTCGGCTCGCTGTACATCTGCCAGTTCTTCAGCGGGATGCCCATCATCGCCAGGGTCAGCACGGCCGGCACGATGTTGGCCAGGTCGTCGACGAAGTCGATGCGGCCTTCCTCGATCTTCTCGTCGAGGCAGGCGCGCGTCACGTCGTCGATGAACGGCTCCCAGCGCTTGACCGCGGCCGGTGAGAGGTAGGGGTTGAGCACGGCGCGGTAGGTTTTGTGCTCGGGGTTGTCCATCTCCAGGATGCCGCCCCGGATGCCGTTGATGCGGCTGGCGGTCGGGATCGAAATGCCTTTGTACCCACGGCGTTCGTTGTTCACATCATGGTCGTTGGACACCGCCGGGCAGCGGGCGAGCTCGAAGACCTCGTGGCTGCCCGCCGCCACCCAATGTCCGCCGTAGGTGTCGCTCCAGGCCATCGGGCACCGGGCGTGCATCTCCTCGGTGATGTCTTTGAACCGCGAACGGTACTCGGGGGAGTGCCGATCGAAGTGATACCGGTTCCGCTTACGGTCGCTGTCGCTGATCTGGTCATCAACGCTGTCGTCGACGCTCAAGGCACTGTCTCCCTTTACGTTTCATCCGTGATGATGATGGCCTGCTCCGGGCAGGAGTGGGCGGCTTCGCGGACCTGATCCTCCTTGTCGGCAGGCACCACCTCGTCGATCGCCGACGAACTGCCGTCGATGTCGCTGAGCTGGAACGAATCCGGCGCGATCATCGCGCAAAGGGTGTGGCCCTGGCAGCGTTCTGAATCAACCCAGACCTTCACGACGTCTCCTTGCGACTTGTCTTAATTCTCGTAGTCGTACCACTTGAGGTAGCCGCCGGCATCGACGCGCAACTGCACGCCGGTGACGTAGCGGGCCTCGTCGGAGGCCAACCACAGGACGGCGTTGCTGATGTCCTCGGGTTCGACGTAGGGGATTTTCATCGCCTGCTGCACGCCGAAAACCGGCTCGGCGTCGGCCCGCGTCGGGCGCTCGAGGTCCGGCCGGAACGAGCGGTACATCGGCTCGCTCTGCAGCATCGGGGTGTTGGTGTTGGTCGGGTGGATCACGTTGGCGCGGATGCCCAACGGCGCCAACTCCGTTGCGAGGTCGTGGACATAACGCGACAGCGCCCGCTTGGAGTGGATGTAGGCCATGCCGCCCGGGTCGGTGCCCGGGTTGTCCTTCTTGGCGGTGTCCATCAGCGCCGCGGTGGATCCGGTGGCGACGATCGAGGCGCCCTCGCGCAGGTGCGGCAACGCGACCTGGATGGCGTTGATGGTGCCGATCAGGTTGGTGTTGATGACGTCGCACCACGCCTGCAGGGGCGGGCGGCCCTTCATGCCGGCGACGCCGGCCTGCGCCACCACGATGTCGAGCCTGCCGAACTCCGCGACCCCGTGCTCCAGGGCCGCGCTCAGTTGCCCGGCGTCGCGCACGTCGGCCTGGGCGATCACCGCGCCCTGCCCGGTCTTCTCGATGAGCCTGGCGGTCTCCTCGAGATCCTCGGGTGCCGCCATGGGATAACCGATGGTGTCGAGGTCACGGCACAGGTCGACGGCGATGACGTCGGCGCCCTCCTCGGCCAGTCGTACCGCGTGGCTGCGGCCCTGCCCGCGCGCCGCACCGGTGACGAAGGCGACCTTTCCCTTGACGCGCCCTGGTGCGCCGTCTCCCAACACTCTCTCCTTCCGTATCGCTGCTCAGGTGTTTCGGCCGCCGTTGACGCCCAAGATCTGACCCGTGATGTAGCCGGCCTCTTCGGAAATCAGAAAGGCGCACGCGGCCGCGATGTCTTCCGGCCTGCCCATCCGGCGCACCGGGGTCCGGGCGATGGTCGCCTCGATGTCGCCGAGGTATCCGTGTTGTTCCGCGGCGCGCAGCATCGGGGTGTCGATGAATCCCGGCGGTACGGCGTTCACGGTGATGCCGTTGGGCCCGTACTCGAGTGCCAGCGATTTGGTGAGGCCATTGACCGCGGACTTGGCGGCCACGTAGTGGCTCATGTAGGGCGCACCCGAATGGGTGCTCGACGACGAGATATTGACTATCCGTCCCCACCCGGCCTCGACCATGTCGGGCAGCACCGCCTGGGTCACATGAAAGACGCCGTTGAGGTTGACGTCGACCACCCGCCGCCACTCCTCGAAGGTGATGTTGGTGAAGCGCTTGAAGCCGTCCAGCCCGGCGGCGTTGACCAGGACCGTCACGGGCCCCAATTGGGCGCGGATGGCCGCGAGCGCGGCATCCACCTGCGGCCGGTCGGTGACGTCGGCGGTGAAAGCAAAATCGGCTTCCGACGGCCTGAGGTCGATCGTGGCGACGTCAAGGCCGTCGGCGCGCAGGCGCTGCGCGACCGCTTGACCGATGCCGGATCCGCCGCCGGTGACCACCGCGGTCTTCATGTCGAGGCCTCGCCCACAAATGTGGCCGTCTCAGTCACAAAGAATCTCCCTTACAATTATGAGAACCTTACTCTCGCGGCGAAGTCGCATGCAACATCGCCGTGAAACCGCGCACGGCCTGCGGCAAGGGGTCATCTAGCCCAACACATGCGCAACAACGCCGCTGGTCAACGGCCCGGTCCCATTCCTGAGACTTTCTTGAATTATCGAGACCCGAATGTAAGATTCGCCGGGGAAGAGAATGAAATTTTCGTGACCGTCACCACATGAGGGAGTAGGGGATGCCAGTGCAGGACACGGCAGAGAACACCGCGAAGACGATCGCGGATGCCGCGCCCGAGTCACAGGTCGATCGCCGACTGCTGATTGACGGCCGGCTCGTCACCGCCGACAAGACGTTCCCCTCGATCAACCCCGCCACCGGTGCGGTCATCGGGCACGCTCCGGACGCCGGCCCCGAGCAGGCCCAAGCGGCGATCGCGGCGGCCCGGCGCGCCTTCGACACGACCGACTGGTCGACCAACGTGGAGCTGCGGATCCGCTGCCTCGACCAGTTGCACACGGCGCTGGTCGAGCACGCCGAGGAGCTGCGTGAGCTGACGATCGCCGAAGTCGGCGCGACGCGGGCGCTCACGCAGGGAGCTCAGCTCGACGACCCGATCAAGATCGTGCGCTTCTACGCCGACCTGCTGCGCACCTATCAGTTCTCCGAGGATCTGGGCGAGATCGAATCGCGGGGCATGCGACACCACCGCTGGGTGGAGAAGGAAGCCGCGGGGGTGGTGGCCGCCATCATCGCCTACAACTATCCGAACCAGCTCGCGCTGGCCAAGCTGGCCCCGGCGCTGGCCGCCGGATGCACCGTGGTGCTCAAAGGCGCCCCGGACACGCCGCTGGTCACGCTGGCGCTCGGCGAGTTGATCGCCAACCACACCGACATCCCGCCCGGCGTGGTGAACGTCCTCACCTCATCGGACGCGGCCGTCGGGGTCGCGCTGACCACCAGCCCCGACGTCGACGTCGTCACCTTTACCGGGTCGACGGCCGTCGGGCGCAAGATCATGGCCGCCGCGAGCGACACCGTCAAACGGGTCTTCCTGGAGCTGGGTGGCAAGTCGGCCGTGATCATGCTCGACGACGCCGACTTCGCCAGCGCGAGCATGTTTGCGGCGTTCAGCATGGTCACGCACGCCGGGCAGGGCTGCGCGCTCACGTCCCGACTGTTGGTGCCCAGGTCGCACCATGACGAGATCGTCGAGTTGATCGCGCAGAACTTCGCCAAGGTGCGCCACGGCGACCCGGCCGATCCGAAGACGCTCATGGGGCCGCTCATCAACGAGCGCCAGCGCGACAAGGTCGACGGCATGGTCCAGCGGGCCGTCGCCGGCGGCGCGACCCTGGTCACCGGCGGCAAGCGGTTGGATCCCGGCTACTTCTATGCGCCCACGCTGCTCACCAACGTCGACCCGGACAGCGAGATCGCGCAGGACGAGGTCTTCGGCCCGGTGCTCGTGGTCATCGCGTTCGACGACGACGACGACGCGGTGCGGATCGCCAACAACTCGATCTATGGGTTGGCCGGCGCGGTTTTCAGCCGCGACCAGGACCGCGCCCTCGCGGTGGCCCGTCGGATCCGTACCGGATCGTTCTCGATCAACGGCGGCAACTACTTTGCCGCCGACAGCCCGTTCGGGGGCTTCAAGCAATCCGGCGTCGGCCGCGAGATGGGCGTCGCCGGGCTGGAGGAGTTCTTGGAAGGCAAGACTTTTGCGGTTCCCGTGGCGGGGGCGCCCGCATGAGGCCGCTGGATGGCATCCGCGTCCTGGAGGTCGCCATGTACGGGTTCGTCCCGTCGGCGGGCGCCGTGCTCGCCGAGTGGGGCGCCGACGTGGTCAAGGTCGAGCACGCCGTGACGGGCGACCCGCAACGCGGGCTGCGGCAGACCGGCATGTTGCGCGTCGAGGGCGACCCGAACCCCAACATCGAACACGCCAACCGCGGCAAGCGCAGCATCGGGCTCGACATGTCCGTGCCCGAGGGCAAAGAGGTGCTCTACGAGTTGGCCCGCCGGTCCGATGTGTTCTTGACCAGTTTTCTTCCCGCTCACCGGAAGAAGTTCGGCATCGACGTCGAGGACATTCGTACGGTCAACCCGAAGATCGTCTACGCCCGCGGGAGCGCGCTCGGTCCGCGCGGCCCCGAGTCAGAAAAGGGCGGCTACGACATGACCGCGTTCTGGTGCCGGGCCGGAACCGCCGCGACCATCACGCCGGCGGGCATGCCCGGCATGATCGCGCCCCCCGGACCGGCCTACGGCGACACCATCTCCGGCACCAACCTCGCCGGCGGCATCGCGGCCGCGTTGCTCAAGCGCGAGCGCACCGGCGAGCCGTCGGTCGTCGATGTGTCGTTGCTGGGCAGTGGCTTCTGGGCGATGGGACACACGGTCGCGTTGACCAAGCATCTCGGCCAGCGGCTGGAAACGCCGCCGCCCGGGGTGCATGGTGCGCCCAACAACCCGTTGGTGGGGCTGTACACCACGTCCGACGGACGCTACATCTCCTTCGTGATGATGCAGCCCACCAAGTTCTGGGCCGACGTTTGCCGGCACGTCGAGCTGCCGGAGCTGGCCGACGATCCGCGCTTCGCGACCGTCGAAAAAATCGCCGCGAATACACCGGAAGCCGTCGAGATCTTGACCAAGGTGATCGCAACCCGCACGCTTGCCGAGTGGAGCGAGCGCTTTGCCACGCTCGCCGGGCCGTGGGCACCCGTGCAGGACACGCTGCAGGCGGTCGACGACGCCCAAATCCGTGCCAACGACTACCTGGTTCGCGCAGGCGAACTCGATCTCGTCGCCAACCCGGTCCAGTTCGATGTCGCGGCGCCGCACACCGGCCCGGCGCCCGGATTCGCCGAACAGACCGACGAAATCCTGATGGAAATCGGACTCGATTGGGACCGCATCATCGAGCTCAAGACGGCCGGCGCGGTCACGTGAGTGCTACAGGGACCGGAGCTGTGAGAAATGTGTGAGCCGAACGCCGCTTTTCGTCCGATGAGCTGTCCGATAACGGTTTTGAGTTTTCCATTCCACCTGGACACCGCATGAGTCATAATCGCCGGACGCTTCAAGACACGAGGCCCCTCGTTTTGAAGCGCCAACTCACGCGACAGAACGGAGGAGTGGCGTGAGGATGGTAGTGGCAGCGACGCCGGAGGCGAATGCCGGAATGTGGCTGCCCGCTACGCATTTCGACTGTTCCAGCACGCGTCTGTGGCCGTCGGTCCAGCCAAATCTACAGCTTTCCGTTCAGCCGAACAAGACCATCGGTCTCGAAAATGTCGGAAGGAACTGAGGCCGATGGCGATTAAGCGTGCGGGCCCGGAGCGATGGACCGGGGGCATATCGCTCGGCCGCGGCTCCAAGCCCATGGAAGCCGTCGGTGGCCTGTTCGCGATGTCGGCCGACGCGATCAAGTTCGTGTTCCGCCGGCCCTTCCAATGGCGCGAGTTCTTGGAGCAGTCGTGGTTCGTCGCGCGGGTAGCGCTCGCTCCCACCCTGCTGGTCGCTATTCCCTTCACCGTGCTGGTCAGCTTCACGCTCAACATCCTGCTGCGCGAACTGGGCGCCGCGGACCTTTCCGGCGCGGGTGCGGCCTTCGGTGCGGTGACCCAGGTCGGCCCGCTCGTGACCGTGTTGATCGTGGCCGGCGCCGGTTCCACGGCGATGTGCGCCGATCTGGGATCGAGAACGATCCGCGAAGAGATCGACGCGATGGAAGTGCTGGGCATCAACCCCGTTCAGCGCCTGGTGACCCCCCGCATGCTGGCCGCGGGTTTGGTGGCGCTGCTGCTGAACAGCTTGGTGGTCATCATCGGCATCGTGGGCGGCTACGTCTTCTCGGTGTTCGTCCAGGACGTCAATCCCGGGGCGTTCGCCGCCGGCATCACCCTGCTGACCGGCGTGCCCGAGGTGGTCATTTCCTGCGTCAAGGCAGCGCTTTTCGGCCTGATCGCCGGCCTGGTCGCGTGCTACCGGGGATTGACGGTGTCCGGCGGCGGCGCCAAGGCGGTCGGTAATGCCGTCAACGAGACGGTGGTGTACGCGTTCATGTCGCTGTTCGTCGTGAATGTGGTTGTCACGGCTATCGGTATCCGCATGTCGGCCAAGGGTCACTGAGGAGGTGTAGGGGCGAACCGTGATGACGCTGAGAGCTACGTATCCGCGCTTGGCGCGCCAGCTCGAAAAGCCGGTCGGCACCCTGAGCCGGATCGGCGATCACACGCTGTTCTACGGCAAGGCGCTTGCCGGGGTACCCTTCGCGGTCCGCCACTACCGGCGCGAGGTCATCCGCCTGATCGCCGAAATCAGCATGGGCGCCGGAACTTTGGCCATGATCGGCGGCACGCTGGTGATCGTCGGCTTCTTGACGCTGGCCGCGGGCGGCACGCTGGCCGTGCAAGGGTATAGCTCGCTGGGCAACATCGGTATCGAGGCGCTGACCGGGTTCTTGGCGGCCTTCATCAACGTGCGCATCGCGGCGCCGATCGTCGCCGGGATCGGTCTGGCGGCCACCTTCGGCGCCGGCGTGACCGCGCAGCTGGGTGCCATGCGGATCAACGAAGAGATCGATGCGTTGGAATCCATGGCCATTCGGCCGGTTTCGTATCTGGTGTCCACCAGGATCGCGGCCGGGATGATGGCGATCACGCCGCTGTATTCCATTGCCGTCATCTTGTCGTTTTTCGCCAGCCAATTCACCACGGTGGTCCTGTTCGGCCAATCGGGCGGGCTGTATCAGCACTACTTCTCGACGTTCCTCAATCCGATCGACTTGCTGTGGTCGTTCTTGCAGGCCGTCCTGATGGCGATCACGATCTTGTTGATTCACACCTACTTCGGCTACTTTGCTTCGGGCGGACCGGCCGGTGTCGGTGTCGCGACCGGCAACGCGGTGCGAACCTCGTTGATCGTCGTCGTGTCGGTGACGCTGCTCGTCTCGCTGTCCATCTACGGCACCAACGGCAACTTCAACCTGTCGGGCTAGGAAAGGTGGTGAAAGGACAGTGACGCGTGACCTCGGGCCGGGCCCCATTCACCGGTCCGAAACCACCAGTGCCGCACGGCCCGTCGCGGCATCACCCGGGCGGCACTTCGGCGCACAGTCGTACGCGCGGCCCCTGGCCGGCCTGGCGACCATCGTCCTCATCGGCCTGGTCTTCGCCGTCGCGGTAGGCCTATTCCGGGGCTCCTTCACCACGAGCGTGCCCGTCACCGTCGTCTCACCGCGCGCCGGTCTGGTGATGAATCCGGACGCCAAGGTGAAGATGCGCGGCGTCGAGGTGGGCAAGGTCGACTCAATCGACGTGCGGCCCAACGGCGAAGCCGTTTTGCACCTGGCGATGCAACCGTCGCAGATGCACTTCATCCCGGCCAATGTGCTCGTCGACATCGCGTCCACCACGGTGTTCGGCGCGAAGTTCATCGAGCTGGTACCGCCAGCCGAGCCGTCGCCACAGTCGCTGCGCGCGGGCCAGGTGCTGGAGGGCAAGCACGTCACCGTCGAAATCAACACGGTTTTCCAACAACTCACGTCACTGCTGTCGACGATCGATCCCGCCAAACTCAACGAGACCCTCGGCGCGATCGCATCCGCGGTCAACGGCCGCGGCCACAAGATCGGCCAGATGCTGCACGATCTGGACTCGTTCCTGGCCACCCAGGAACCAAGCCTGCCCGCACTGAGCCACGACCTCGAAGCCCTGCCCGTGGTGAGCAACGCCTATGGCGACTCGGCGCAGGACCTGCTCGCCACCGCCGATAACGCGGTCCGAATCAGCAAGACGATCGTCGACGAGCAACAAAATCTGGACGCCTTCCTGATCAGCTCGATTGGCTTGGCGGACATGGGCAATGACGTGGTGGGCGGCAACCGGCAAGCGCTGACGGACGACCTGCACCTGCTGGTTCCGACCACCGATCTGCTCAACCAGTACCACCAGGCGCTGTACTGCGGCATCGCCGGGTCACTGGGCAACCTGCACGCGCCGGACCTGCCCGAGCCGATGGTCAAGGTCACCGTCGTCATCGGCCTCGGCGCGGAGCGTTACCGCTACCCGTCCAACCTGCCCAAGGTGGCGGCGACCGGTGGGCCGCAGTGTCTAAACCTTCCGGTGGTGCCCTTCGACGTTGCGCCGCCGTTCCTGGTGACCGACAACGGCTCCAATCCCTCGGCGTACGGCAACCAGCAATTGCTGCTCAACTCCGATGCGCTCAAGCAGCTGCTGTACGGGCCGATCGATGGTCCGCCGCGCAACACCATGCAGATCGGGATGCCCGGATGACCGGCTCGCGCGGGATGATCATCAAGTTCGGGGCGTTCGCCGCCGTGATGATCGTGCTGACCGTGTTCTTGTTCTTCATCTTCGGGCAGTACACCACCGGTTCGACGAACGGGTATTCGGCACTCTTCACCGACGTGTCGCGGCTGAAGACCGGAGAGACCGTGCGCGTCGCCGGCATCCGGGTGGGCACGGTCAACAGCGTCAAGCTGCGCGCCGACAAGAAGGTCGAGGTGAAGTTCGACGCCGACCGCAGCGTCGTGCTGACCACCGGCACCCGCGCGGTGGTGCGCTACCTGAACCTGGTCGGTGATCGCTACCTCGAGCTGACGGACGGCCCGGGATCCACCAAGGTGCTGCCGGCCGGGTCGCAGATCCCGCTCGATCGCACGGCACCCGCCCTCGACATCGATCTACTGCTGGGCGGCCTGAAACCCGTTACCCAGGGCCTCAACCCGCAAGACGTCAACGCGCTGAGCGCGG
Organism: Mycobacterium sp. E796; assembly: GCF_001672815.1. Classification (GTDB taxonomy): domain Bacteria; phylum Actinomycetota; class Actinomycetes; order Mycobacteriales; family Mycobacteriaceae; genus Mycobacterium. The sequence goes on from NZ_LZKK01000336.1 coordinate 25,104, forward strand.
CGCTCATTCAGGTGTTCCAGGGCGAGGGCGGAACCCTGCAGTCCCTGCTGTCGAAGACGTCGTCGTTCTCGAACACGTTGGCCGACAACAACCAGACGGTGCAGGAGCTGATCGACAACCTCAACACCGTGGTGGCCACCGTCGACAAGGACGGCACCAAGTTCTCCGGCGCCATCGACCGCCTCGAGAAATTGGTCAGTGGATTCGACCAGGACCGCGACACCATCGGGACCGCGATAACCGCCCTGGACAACGGGACCGCCTCGATCGCGGATCTGCTCACCCGCGCCCGCCCGCCGTTGGCCGCCACGGTGGACCAGGCGAATCGGCTGGCGCCGCTGCTGGACCAGGACAAGAACCTCCTCGACACCTCGCTGCACAAGTTGCCGCACAACTACCGCAAACTGCTCAGGCTCGGGTCGTACGGCGCCTGGTTCCCCTATTACCTGTGCGGGCTGGCGCTGCGGGTGTCCGACTTGCAGTACCGGACGGTGGAAGTGGGCATCAAACACCAAACCACCGGGCGGTGCGCGGAACCGAAGGACCCCGATGAATAAGTACCGCGGAGCGGGCCTCATCAAAGCCGGATTCATCGGCGCCGTCCTCATCGCGCTGGTCATCGCGGTCGGACTGAACCCCGACCAGCTGGTGCAGCGGGCCACCACGGTCCGTTACCAGGCGCTGTTCGCCGACGCCGGGGGCCTCGCGCTGGGCAACGACGTGACGATCTCGGGGATCAAGGTCGGCAGCGTGACCGGCATGGAGCTGCAACACGGTGACGTGCTGGTGACGTTCACGGCCAAGGGGAACATCCTGCTCGGCTCGGCCAGTACCGCACACATCAAAACCGGTTCGCTGTTGGGTCAGCGGGTGCTCACGGTCGACTCCGCGGGCACCGGCAATTTGCATCCGATGGCCGTCATCCCGGTGTCGCGCACCTCCTCGCCGTACTCGCTGTCCGAGGCCGTCAACGACCTGACGACCGACCTGCAGGGAACCAACACCGAGTCGCTCAACCAGTCCCTGGACACGCTGTCGGCGACCCTGAATCAGGTTGCGCCGCAACTGGGTCCCGCGTTCGACGGGGTCAGCCGGCTCTCCCAGACCCTCAACGCCCGCAACCAGACCCTCGGGCAGCTGCTCAAGGGGGCCGCCGACGTCACCGGCGTGCTCGGGCAACGCAGCCAGCAGCTCAACACGCTGATCCTCAACGCGAACGATTTGTTGTCGATGCTGGTGGCGCGGCGCCAGGCGATCGTGCGGCTGCTGGCCAGCACGTCCGCGGTGGCCCGGCAGCTCTCCGGTGTGGTGCACGACAACGAGGCGAAGCTGGCGCCGACGCTGGAGAAGCTGAACTCCGTGACGGCGATGCTGGAAAAGAATCGCGACAACCTCGCCCAAGCGCTTCCCGGATTGGCGAAATACGAACTGACGCAGGGGGAGACCGTCTCGAGCGGTTATTACTACAACCCGTTCATCCCGAACCTTTTCCAGCTGGAATTCTTCCAGTGGCTGTTCGACTACGCCTTCGGGTTCCGCGCTTACGGCGCGCCCGGCCAACCGCCGGACACCGCCGGGCCGCGCGCGTTCTTCCCGTGGCCGTTCAACCAGGACCCGGGAGGACGGCCATGACGGGGCTCGGGGCGATTCCGCGCAACAAGCTCAAGGTGGGGCTGGCGATCGTGCTGGCGGGTCTGCTCGTGGTCGGCGCGGCGATCGCCATCCGTAACACCTTCTTTCGCCCGACGACGATCACCGCCTATTTCCCCACGGCCACCGCGATCTATCCCGGCGACGACGTGCGCGTGTCCGGCATGAAGGTCGGCACCATCTCGTCCATTCAGCCGCAGGGGACGCGGGCGAAGCTGGTGATGCACGTCGATCGCAACGTGCCCATTCCGGCGGACGCGAAGGCGGTGATCGTCGCGCAAAACCTGGTGGCGGCGCGCTACGTGCAGCTCACGCCGGCCTACCGGTCGAGTGGTCCCACCATGCGCGACGGCGCGGTGATACCGATCGAACGGACCGCGGTGCCCGTCGAATGGGATCAGGTCAAAGAGCAATTGATGCGTCTCGCAACGGAATTGGGCCCCAACAGCAAGGTGTCCACCCCGTCGGTGGCGCGGTTCATCGACAGCGCCGCCGACGCGCTGGGCGACGGCAACGGCGAGAAGCTGCACCAGACGCTGGCTCAACTGTCCGGCGTCGCCCGGGTGTTCGCCGAAGGCAGCGGCAACCTCGTCGACATCATCAAGAACCTGCAGGCCTTCATCGGGGCCCTGCGCGAAAGCAACGTCCAGATCGTGCAGTTCGACAACCGGCTGGCCACATTGACCAGCGTGCTCGACGACAACAGGTCGGATTTGGACGCGGCGCTCACGGACCTGGCGAGTGCGGTCGGCGAAGTACAGCGGTTCATCGCCGGCACTCGTGACCAGACCTCCGAACAGATTTCGCGGTTGGCCGACCTGACGCAGATCCTCGTCGACCACCAGATGGCGTTGAAAAACGTGCTGCACATCTCGCCGACCGCGCTCGCAAACGCCTACAACGCCTACGACCCGGACTCCGGCAACATCCGCGGCGGCGTCGGCCTGCAGAACTTTTCCAACCCGACGTTCGCCTGGTGCGCGGGCATCGGGGCCATCGAGAACGTCACCGCCGTCGAGACGGGCAAGCTGTGCGGCTTGTATCTGAGCCCGGCGCTGAAGGTGTTCAACCCGAACTTCCTCGTCAACTTCAACTACCTCCCGATTCCGGTCAACCCGATCCTGGCTCCCTCGTTTGCCCCGCAAAACGTTATCTACAGCGAGGACCGGCTGAAGCCCGGCGGGGAGGGACCCCGTCCCGGCCCGCCCTTGCTGCCGCCGGCCGTGTCCGCGTACACCGGGCTACCGGGCGACCCGGTTGGGCCGCCGGGTTCGGTGCCGCTGGGCCGGATCCCCGGCGCCGCGATGCCGCAGCCCCCGCCGACGGAACCGCCGCCCGTCCCACCACCACCACCCCCGCCGGCGTCGCCGCCGCCGGCCGCCCCGGCGAACGTTCAGGACATGCTGCTCCCGGGTGAAGGGGGGCAACCGTGACCGCCCGGATCGCGATTAGGCGCGTGCTCGGCATCGCCTGCTGCGTCATGCTCGCCGTGAGCGGCTGCGCGTTCAACGGCCTGAACTCGCTGCCGCTGCCGGGCGCGGTGGGACGAGGTCCGGGCGCGACCACGTACCACGTGGAACTCGCCAACGTCGTTACGATGGAACCGAATTCGCCGGTGATGATCGACGACGTCATCGTCGGCAGCATCAGCAAGATGACGGTGCGGGGATGGCACGCCGACGTCGAAATCTCGGTGCGGCCCGGCACGGTGATCCCCGCCAACGCGGTTGCCAGCGTCGGCCAGACCAGCCTGCTGGGTTCCATGCATTTGGCGCTGAATCCGCCGCTGGGCCAGCAGGGCGTCGGCCGGCTGCAGCCGGGCGCCACGATCCCGCTGAACCGGTCGTCCACCTATCCGTCGACCGAACAGACACTGTCGTCGCTGTCGGTCATCCTCAACGCCGGGGGGCTGGGTCAGTTCGGGGACATCATCCACAACTTCAACGCTGCGCTGTCCGGAAACGAAGGCGCCGTTCGCGATCTGCTCGAGCGCCTCGACCGGTTCGTGGGAACCCTCGACCAGCAGCGCGACAACCTCGTCGCGTCGATCCGCGCCCTCAATCGCCTCGCCGGCACGTTCGCCGCCCAACGCGACGTGATCACCCAGGCGCTGTACAAGATTCCGCCCGCACTGGACGTGCTGATCAAGGAGCGCCCCCGCATCACGACCGCGCTGAACAAGCTCGGGACATTCAGCAACACCGCGACCCGGCTCGTCAACGACGCGGGCGACGACTTGGTGAAGAACTTGACGAATCTGGCGCCGGCACTCGGTGCGCTCGCCGACATCGGCCCGGATTTGGACGCCGCCCTCGCGTACGCGCCGACGTTCCCGTGGACGCAGGGCATCATCGACCGCTACATCCGGGGCGACTATCTCAACGGGTATTTCATCATTGATTTGACGAACGCCGGGCTCCGCAAGGGCATCCTCCGCGGTACCCACTGGGAAAGGATCGGCGCCGAGGCCGTGCCCGGGCCCGCGGACCCCGAATACCTTCAATTCCGTTACGGGGCACCGCCTGGGGCGCCCGGGGCGCTGAGCAAGCCCGGCCCAAGAGGGGAACCGGCACCGTTCGGGCCACCGCCACCCTGGGGACGGCCGCTGCCGGGGCCGCCGCCGTCCGCGGCGCCGGGGCCGGTGAACCAGCAGTCGGCAGACGCACCACCGTCCGCGCCCCCGCCACCGCCGCCGGTGTCGCCCTTGATCGCGGGCCTGACGTGGCTCGGCCCGGATGCGCAGAAGTCGCCGACAGCGACGCTGCCCGGACCGCCGCCGGCTGGGGCCGTGCCGCCGGCCGACCAGGGCGCCCCGGTGCCCGGCGCGACGCCGACGACCAGCCAGACGGACGGGGGCTCGTAGATGCTGACCCGGTTTGTCCGAATCCAGTTGGCGATCTTCACGATCGTCGGGATCGCCGGTGTGGTGATCATGGCGTTGTGGTACGTCCAGGCGCCGACCCTGCTCGGCATCGGCAAGATGACGGTCACGCTGAAACTGCCCGCCACCGGCGGCCTGTACCGCTTCAGCAACGTGACCTACCGCGGGGTGCAGATCGGCAAGGTGACCGCCGTGGGGCTGACCCCCGACGGTGCGAAAGCCACTCTTTCCCTTGATACTTCGCCCAAGATCCCGGCGGACCTGAAGGCGGAGGTGCTGAGCATCTCCGCGGTTGGCGAGTATTACGTCGATCTGCGACCCCGCAACGACTCGCCGCCCTACCTCCACGACGGCTCGGTCATCGCGATGAACGACGCGACGATCCCGCAGCCGATCGGTCCCGTGCTCGACCAATCCAGCAAGTTGATCAACAGCATCCCCAAGGGCAAGCTCGGTCAATTGCTCGACGAGTCGTACCAGGCATTCAACGGCTCCGGTTACGACTTCGGATCGCTGTTCGACAGTTCGTCACGGCTCTCGGGTGACCTCAACGGCGTCGCCGACCAAACCCGGAACCTGACCGAAGACACCGGGCCCTTCCTGGATGCGCAAGCGCAGACCGCGGATTCGATCCGGACGTGGGCGCGCAGCCTCGCCGGGTTCAGTGGTCAGCTGGCCAAGGACGACCCACAATTTCGCACCCTGCTGCAACGGGGGCCTGGAGCCCTCAACGAGGCGTCCCGGCTGCTCGACCAGATCAAACCGACGTTGCCTGTGCTGCTCGCGAACCTGACCACAATCGGCCAGATTGGCGTGACCTATCACGCGTCAATCGAACAGCTCCTGGTCTTGCTGCCGCCGTTCACCGCGGCGATTCAGTCGTTCGTCGGCACGAAGTCGCCGACGGGATTGGCCACGGGCGCCTTCAATCTCATCGTCAGTGACCCGCCCGCATGCACGGTCGGCTTCCTGCCGCCCAGTCAATGGCGTTCCGCCGCCGACACCCGCACCATCGACACGCCGGACGGGCTGTACTGCAAACTGCCACAGGATTCGCCGATCGCGGTGCGCGGCGCCCGAAACTATCCCTGCATGGGACAGCCCGGGAAGCGCGCGCCCACCGTCGAAATCTGCGAGAGCGACAAGCCTTTCGAGCCGTTGGCGATGAGACAGCACGTCTTCGGCACTTACCCGCTGGACCCGAATCTGATCGCACAGGGCATCCCGCCCGACGACCGGATGAACTGGTACCGAGACAGAATCTTCGGGCCGGTCGAGGGAACGCCGCTGCCGCCGGGCGCGGTTCCGCGGGGAACGCCGCCGCCATCGGCGTTGCCGCCGCCCGCGGCGCCGCTCAGCCCGCTGGCGCAGATGGGGGAGGTGTCACCGATTGCGCCGATAGACGTTCCCGCTCCCTCGGCCGCGGCGGCGCCCGCAGCGGCGAGCGCGCCGCCGGCGGGGCCGCCCGCGGGGCCTTCGGCAGCGCCAAGTGCGTTCGGCCACAACGAGTCTCAGATCGGTCCATCGGTGGCGATCGCCCAGTACAACCCTCGCACCGGCGGCTATGTGACCCCGGACGGCCAGGTTTACCGGCAATCGGATCTGGTCAAGCCCACGTCGCCCAAGGCGCCGAAAACGTGGAAGGACATGTTCGCCACCTGATGCCCGCGCCGGGCCATTGACAGGTGAACGAGATCAGCTGATTTTGTCCAGCCGGAACGGCTGGTCGATGTACAGCGGCTTGTTGGTGCCGCAGGCGCCGCTGGGGCCGGACGTCTGTTCCCGTCCCGCAAGGACCGGCGACCCAAGCACGTTCTCGCCGGTCTCCGGGTTGGCGGGATAGAAATGGATGACGTCGTGGCCGACGTATGAGGTGCCGTCGGGACACGTTGTCCAATTGGGAATGTCGCGTTTGACGAACCAGGTTTTCCCTTCGTTCATGAATATCGGTGCGGTCCACCCCTGGTCGCTGACGACCGTGCCGTCGCACCGGTAGGCAGTGGAGCACGAAGTCGTGATGGTCCACGTGCTTCGCACCACCGCCTCCTGGTGGAAAATTTCGTTGGTCCGGGCCCAGTCGCCGACCACGGTGGCGGTGTACGTCCCGTTGATGGAGGGGTCGTAGGCCCATGCCGACGGGGCCACGCCCACGCCGCCCGCCACGCCGACGGCTACCACGGTTGCGCTTATCGCCATATTCATCGGACGCATCGTATGCTCCTTGAGGCGTTAAATACCGCCAATTCCAAGCGAATCGAATTCACAGACTAACACCGCCTCCGCATGTCGCGGAATGGTTTAGGTGGGGCGTTCAAGGACATCGAATTTATCGATGAGCCACGACCCATTGACCTTTGCCATCTCCACCTTCAGGCTGCTCGACGTCAAGACAGGTTCCGGCTTCGCCTTGCTGGTGGTCTTCTGCCTTATGAAGACAAGCACCACAGCCGAATTCGGGTGCAGTTCCGACACCGCGGCCTTGACCACGGTGGCGGTCGTCGTGACTTGGCCGCGCTGCGCCGACGGCCCCACGACCTGGTCGGCAAATCGTTGGTAGTAGGCCAGATAGTCCTCGGTGAGCCGGGATTTCGCGTTGGCGAAATCGCGATCAAGCGTTTCCGGCGAGTAGGACAGCAACGCCACCGCACCGTCACTGGCCGCCCTGATGACCTGGTGCGCCGCCGCGCGGTCGGTCTGCAAATCCGGACGGTAATCGAAGTAAAAAATCCGGGCCGCGTTGCCGAGGGCGGCAATAAGCAGAAGCGTCAACAGGATTGACCGCCACCGCGCCAGGCAACGACGCGTCCAGCGCCCGAGCGCGCCGTTGCGGCGGGCCGGCGCCCGCTCCTCGGCCGACTCCTCGTGCGCAGCGCTGTCGACCGTCACCGGACGAACTCGAGTCTGGAAATCTTGAGCTGCCCGGCATCGCGTTGGACGGTGACGACGATCCGCAGCTGGCGCGATTCCGGCTTAGTCTCACCGGGTTTGGTGATCTCCGATTTCGCCGCGATCAGCACAATCGCTGAATCCTGGGTCATGGACTGCACGGCGGCCGCTTGTACCGAGCCCTTGGAGACGACTTTGGACTCCTCCACCGCCTTCACGGCATCCTCGCCGCCCATCAAGATGCTGATTTTGAACGTCCCGGTTGTGTCATCGGCGAAACGTTGCAGATCTTCCCTCGCCTTGGTCGGATCGATCGTCATCATCGTCACGATGGCGTTGCGGGCGGCCGCGGCGAACTCGGAACTGCGATGCTTTTCCTGCTCGACGCCGCGGTGATGCCACACCAGGTATCCACTGCCCGCCAGCGAGGCGCAGCTGACCAAAACCGCCGCGATCGCCGCCAAGCCCCTGCGGCTCGGGCGACGGGGACGCAGCCGCCGCCATCGCGACGGCGCCGTTTCGATCCCCTTGGTGTGGGCCCGGTTGTCGAGGTCGCCGGACGCCGCCTCGAGCTGTTCGCGCAACCGTGCGGCACGGGCCCGAGCGGCGGCGGCGCGGGCGTCCGCCTCGGCGACTTCCGCGGCCACCGCAACCTCCGGAGCCGAGGTTGAGGGTGGCGTGGATGGGGGCCCAATTCGTCGATTTTCGGCGACGGTCGCCCCAGCGGGAAGCTTGCGCCGAGGCACTGGATCACCTCCTCGTCGCGCCTACAGGAGAGCCACATTATCACTGCCACGCGGGCGGGCCGGCGGACGGAGACAGCGGCTTTAGACGCAAGTCTTCTCCGAGTGAGAGAATTCTATTCCCACCGGTGGGCGAAGTAATTTAAAGTAATCCCGTGCGATTCACAGTGGCAGCGGTCGCCGTGCTCTTAGGCCTCTCGCAGGGCCTGGGTGTCGCCGTGGCGCCGCAGGCCACCGCAGCGCCGGTTAATTGCGATTACCCGGATTGCACGCCGGGCATCATGCCGCACCAGGTGCTCGGTGCGCCGTGCGACAACACCACGTACTACGTATTCGGGACCGCCGACTATTACGTGTCTTTCGCCACGCAGCCGGGACGACTGATGTTCTGCGGCTCGCCCCGGAGGTACGAGCCCCGTTGGTTCCGGTCGCCCCCGATGGCCGGCGTCAAGGTCGAGGGCTCGTCTTGCGTCGATTTCCCGGAGTACTACGTCGCGCAGGCGCCGGACGGCCTGTTCCTCGTCTGCAATGCGCATGACGGAACACAGATTTGGGAGCGCGGCGACACTTAGGCCGATTCGGCTCGACTCACGGCCGGGTGTTCGGGATCTCCGGCCAATCTTGGAAGGGACTGGGTCCCCAGTAGTCGAAGTTGTGGACCGTGCCGTCCATGTCGCGATGGTGCGCGTCGTGGCACGTAGTCGGGTCCCATTGCGGTCCCCATGACGGATCGAACATTTGGCCCGGGCACCAGTGATAGCCCACGAACGGCCACGGCGGGTTGTCGGCGTGAGCGACCGTCGCGGTGCCCAAGCCGGCGCTGACCATGATCGCCGCGGCGGCGACACGCGCGACTTTGCTCATGGGAGAACCGTACCCGAGCGACCGCCGAACCGGACCAAAAAATTCCGTGGAAGTGCCGCGATCAGTCGGCCGCGTCGATCAGCCGGCGGGTGATGCGCCCCAGCTGGGCGCGCAGGGTGTCGTCGTCGATATCGGCCACCAGAGGCGACACGACCCCGACCGCAATCGCGCCCGACAGCACTGCCGCCGACACCCGCGCGTCCTCGGCCGGGTCGTCCAGCAGCACGCCGTAGAGCCGCTGGATGAATTGCTGGAAGGGTTCGTGTTCGCCCAGCAGTCGCACGACGACGGGGTCGAATTGCAGGGTGCTTGCGGCGCCGCGACGTTCGACGGCGACGTCGATCACCCGGTCCAGCAGCAGCTCCCGCGCGGTGGACCGGTGATCGTGCGCCTCGGCCGCCTCCAAGGCCTCCTCGAGGCCGCCGAGTTCCCGCTCGGTCAACGCGATGACGATCTGCTCCTTCGTCTTGAACTGGTGGTAGACGGCGGCTTTCGTGACCCCGATGGTGTCGGCGATCATCTGCAGCGAGGTGCCGCCGACACCGTGCTCGGCGATCAACTGCAGCGCGGCATCGAGGATGCGGGTCTGCGCGGCGCTGCGCGTGATGAAACGGAACCGGCTCCTTGTCTGCGGGGAAACCACACCGGAAGCGTAGCCGATCGGCTATTGACCCGAGGATAGCCGATCGGCTAGTTTCGCTGACTAACGGGGTATTGATGCATGCCGTCACAGCGAAGGAGTCAGGCGATGTCCGACGTCGGCGAGAACAACGCTCCGGGCCGCCACTCGTCGCGAACCGCGTTGCGGCGTACCGACGGCGAGCTGATCCTGCTGTGGACGTTGCCGGCGACGGTGATCATCTGGATCGCGTGCTTTTTCCTGTTTCCGGGGTTCAATCCGCCGATGTCACCCAGCATGTCGGCCGAGCAGGTGGCCGCGTTCTATCGCGATCCCGCGCACCTGCCGCAGATCCGCTACAGCATGATCGTGTTCAACTGGTTTGGTGTGGGCCTCATCCCGATTCTGATCTTGCTCGTGATGCAAGTCCGCAGGATGGCCCACCGCACGCCCATCTTCTCGTACGCGTTGCTCGGGTGCGTGGCAGGCGGCCCCACCCTATTCCTCATCGCGAACATCTGCTGGCTGGTGGCCGCCTTCAGGCCGGAGCGAAATCCGGAGCTGACTCAGATGTTCAACGATCTGGCGTGGGTCGCCTTCACCACCGAGGTGCCCTATCTGATCGCCCAAAGTGTGATCCTTGCCGTCGCAATCTATTTCGACGACCCATCACGCCCGGTGTTTCCGCGCTGGGTGGCGCATTTCAACCTTCTCGTGGCGGCCGCGTTCGTGCCGGCGGCGTTTGTCGGCCTGGCGTTGTCGGGTCCCCTGGCATGGAACGGGACGCTGTCGTTCTGGTTGAAGAACACCGCCGTCGCGGTATGGATCGTCGTGACGGGTGTCGTTCTGGCCCAAGCGATTCGTCGCGAACGCGGTGACGAACGGTGGCGTGATCCAAGCCGGGTCACTGCATGAGGTCGGCGATGACGCCGACGGTGTCGCCGCGGGATGAGCCGCGGCGGCCGCCCGTGGGTCCTTTGCCTCACCGCATCGCCTGGCATTTCCGACACAACCCCAAGCGTGAGCTGTGGTTGGCGTGGTGGACATTAGTCGTCTTCTACGGCCTCTACGGTGTGGTCTTCTTTGTGATCACGCACACCCAGCCTCCGCCAAGCCCCGCCTGGGACACCCAGCGGGTCGTGAGGTGGTTCCACGGCAACCACTTTGGGCTACTGGTTGGCTTCGCCATCGTCTTCCTGATCACTGGAATGACCGCGATCATCAACGCCTTAATTGCCTACTCGATGCGCCGCATGTCGGTCAGCCGTGCCTTTGGCTACGTCTACCTAGTGTTGTATTCACTCAGCGCGGTGCCCGGGATGCTGCTGCTGTGTGTAGCGCTGACGGCGGGAGCCCTCCGGCGGGATCGAAATCCGGAATTAATCGTCTGGATCTACGACTTTGCTTTCCTGTCGTTCACGGGAACTATGGGTGTGTTCATGATCGGTTCGCTCGTGTGGATGCTTGCGATTCTGATCGACAGGAACCGGGTTTTCCCTAAGTGGTTCGGCTACCTGAACCTGTGCAACGCGCTCACCGAGGTCGTGGTGTCGCCAGCGTGGATCTTCCGACGCGGCGTCCTGGCATGGAACGGCCAGATTGCCTGGTGGCTGGACGTGGTCGTGTTTGGCCTATATACGGGAGTCTTCATCTTTCTGCTCAGGCGGATGATCCAACGCGAGGACTTCGGCGACGGCCCGTTGCCAGACCGCGCGAAGGCGTCGCAATGACCGCGCCGACAGAAAAGCGCACCAGGTTCGTGCCCGGCCAGCCCGACATGTGGGCCTTCGTTTTGTTCGAGACCTTGGTTTTCACAGGCTATTTCGGCTTCTACCTGTTTTATCGCGCCCGAAGCCCCGAGCTCTTCCTGCACTCCCAGGCACAGCTGGACCTGCGTATCGGGGTGTTCAACACGCTGGTCCTGCTGCTGAGCTCGTGGTCGGTGGCGCGGTGCGTCCAGTCGTCCCGGGCCGGCGCCTACCGCGCGGCGCTGCGGGACGCCTTCATCACTGCCGGGTTCGCCGCAGTGTTCCTGTCTCTCAAGGTATTCGAGTGGGCCCGGTTGGTCCGAATGGGAAATGGGTTGGACAGCAACGACTTCTTCACCTACTACTTCTTCCTCACCGGAATCCACTTCGTGCACCTGCTGATCGGCTTCGTCGTGCTCGGCGTCATCGTCTACCAACTCCGAAGTACGGCGAGGCGATCCCAGGAGATAATCGAAACCTGCGCCACATATTGGCACACCGTCGACTTCCTGTGGGTGCTCATCTTCGCGCTGCTCTACGTGGTGAGGTGATCGAACATCAAATTCAACAAGAGGCTGCTGGTCGTCTGGCTGGTGCTTGCGTCGTTGACGCTCGCCTACCTATGGATCGATCACTCGCTCGACGGAACGCTGAGGGCCAGCGCGGTGGTCACGTCGACCGTCATCGTGATCGCACTCGTCAAGGTGCGCATCATTTTTCGGGAGTTCATGGAGGTGCGTCAGGCCCCAGCCCTCCTGTGCCGACTCACCGACGCCTGGGTAGTGCTCATGGCCGTCGCACTGCTCGGCTGCTATTTCATCGGCAGGACGCTCGCCTGATAATTCGAACGTGGCTGTCAACCCGCTTGACGCGAACGCGCGTAGTGTCATGCAGATATACGCCTTGCATAACGGTTGAATAACGGTTGTCTGGCGGCGCCTTTGGCGTTTCATCCACGCTCAATAGCATCGGCCAGATCTCGTAGTACACCGACGAGCGGGTGGCGCCATGACGTTTCTCATTGCCGCACCGGCGACGGTGGTCGCGGCCGCCACGGAGCTGGCGGGCATCGGTTCGACACTGACCGCGGCCCATGCGCTCGCGGCCGCCGGAACCACCGCGGTGCCGCCCGCCGCCGCCGACGAGGTGTCGGCCGCGATCGCGTCGCTGTTCTCCGGCTACGGCCGGGCCTATCAGTCGTTGAACTCCCGGGCGGCGGCCTTCAACCAGCGGTTCGTGCAGGCGTTGAACGACGCGGGGACTGCGTACGCGGCCGCGGAGGCGGCCAACGCCTCGCCGTTGCAGGCCCTGGAGGGTGACGTGCTGGGTCTGATCAACGCGCCCACGAACGCGATGCTGGGTCGCCCGCTGATCGGCAACGGGACCGACGGGGCGCCGGGAACCGGGCAGCCCGGCGGACCCGGCGGGCTGCTGGCCGGCAACGGCGGCAACGGCGGGTCCGGCGCCGCGGGAAAACCCGGCGGCCGAGGCGGTGACGCCGGCCTGTTCGGCAACGGCGGCCGGGGCGGCGCCGGAGGCCCGGGCACGGCCGGTGCCGCCGGCTCACCAGGTGTGAACGGCGGCAACGGGGGAACGGGCGGCGCGGGCGGCCACGGAGGCCTGTTTGCCGGCGATGGCGGCGCCGGCGGTAACGGCGGTGACGGCGGTGACGGTGCCGTCGGCGGCATCGGCGGCGCAGGCGGTGCGGGCGGCCAAGGTTCGGCGATGTCCGGCCATCCGGGCGCCGACGGCGGCAAGGGCCACGACGGGACCAGCCTCGGCGGCGGCACCGGCGGTCCCGGCACCGGGGGCACCGGGTCGGGCATCTACTCGCCCTACGTCGACATCACGCTCTGGCCCGGCCCCAGCGGATACGACTTCGCGACCGCCGCCCACAACGGAGTCAAAAACGCCACGCTCGCCTTCATCAACGTCGACCCGAACGGCAACCCCTCTTGGGGCGGCTATTCGGCGTACGACGTAACGGGCGGCACCCAAAGCGCTTTCATCGACAACCAAATCGCCAACATGAAAGCCAACGGCATCAACGGGACCATCTCGTTCGGCGGCGCGTTCGGCACCGATCTCTCTGCCGTCAACGGCCAGACCCCCACCGCGCTGGCGCAGCAGTACGCATCGATTGTGAACACCTACAAGATCTACAACCTCGACTTCGACGTCGAGGGTGCGTTGCAGGGCAACACTCAAGCGATGAACACCCAGTCGAAGGCCATCGCCATCCTGCAGCAGCAGGAGGCGGCCAACGGCACGCCCGTGACCGTCTCGTACACACTGCCGGTGCTGCCCACGGGCCTGGTCGAGGGGCAGGGGGGCGGGCTGAACGTCCTGCAGATCGCCGCGACCAACGGTGTGAACGTCTCCCGCGTGAACATCATGGCCATGGACTACGGCAACGGTTTCGACCAGACCGGCAACCCCGGGATGGGCGCGTACGCGATCGATGCCGCGACGGCCACCCATACCCAGTTGATGACCCTCTACCCGTCGCTGACCAGCCAGCAGGCCTGGCACATGCTCGGGGTGACGCCGTTGATCGGAATCAACGACGACCCAAGCGAGATCTTCGGCCTCGCCGACGCGCAACAGCTGACCACCTTTGCCCAGCAGCACGACATCGGCGAGCTGTCGATGTGGGAACTGCCCCGCGACCTCACGGGCACGTTGGGCGCGGTGGACGCCGTCGACGGCAGTGGAATTGCGCAAACCCCGTTCGAGTTCTCCGGGATCTTCGAGCAGATCGAGACCGCATCGCAACCCTGATTGGGCGAGCAGTCGCAAGAGCCCCCAATCTTGTTGCGGTATGGGGGCTTTTGCGACTGCTCGGCGGTTGGGCGGGACCGCCCTTACCCGTTCGGCGTGAAGGTGAGGTGGAGTTCCCTGAGCCCGCGCAGGATGTACGTCGGCTCATAGGTATAGCGACGATCGTCGGCGGAGCCGTGCTTGGCCTCGTTGATCGTGATGTCGCTCATCCGGTCCAGGATGCGCTCGATGGAGACCCGACCCTCCACCCGGGCGAGCGGTCCGCCCGGACACGAGTGCACGCCGCGCGCGAAAGCCATGTGCTCGCGGACATTTTTGCGGCGCAGGTCGAACTCGTGCGGGTTGTCAAACCGGCGTGGGTCGCGGTTGGCCGCCCCGGGCAACACCATCACGACGGTGCCGGCGGGGATGTCGACGCCGCCGACCGTGGCTGCCCTGCGGGCCAGCCGCGAGTCGCTCTTGACGGGGCTGTCCATCCGCAGCGATTCCTCGATGAACCCGGGAATGAGGCTGCGGTCGTCGCGCAGCTGCTGCTGGATGTCGGGCCGCTCGCCGATCACCTGCAGCGCGGCGCTGAGCAGCTTGGCCGTGGTCTCCTGTCCGGCGGCGAAAAGGAATGTGGCGGAACGCACTACCTCGATGACCTCGGGTGTGGACCCGTCGGGGTACTTCGCCGACGCAAGCGACGTCAGCACGTCGTTGCGGGGCTCGCGCCGCCGGTCCTCGATGTAGTTGCAGAACTTGTCGTCGAGCCACTCCAGCGGGTTGATGCCGACCGACTGGTGATCCAGGGCGCCCACCCGCGACTCGGGGCGGTCGGCGCCCAACACGACGCGGAACTCCTTGTGGTCCTCCTCGGGAACGCCGAGCAAGTCGGCAATCACCAACGTGGCGAACGGCTTTGAGTACTCGCTGATGAACTCGCACTCGCCGTTGGTCAGAAACTCGTCGAGCTGACGGTCGGCGAGGCGCCACATGAACTCCTCGTTCTGCTTCAGTCGGCTCGGGGTCAGCAGCTTGCTCAGCACCGAGCGCGCCCGGGTGTGTTCCGGTGGATCCATCGTCACCATGTGCTCGAACATCGGGAAGTAACTGCGGTGCTGGTCGATCTGGGGGCTGATGTCGTCGCCCTCGGGCTGGAACGGCAGCGGCGGGAACGGCCCGCCGAGCGCGACGATGTTCGAGAACGTGTCGGGATCCTTGTAGACCTCGCAGGCCTCCTCGTAGCCGGTGACGGCGACGACCCCGTGGTGCGGCAGCCGCAGCACCGGGTTTTGGCTGCGCAGGTAGTCGAAGTAGGGGTGCGGATCGGGCACCAGAGATTGATCGGTGAAGAAGTCGATCGTGTCGAAGGTGGTCATAGGACTGCGTCTCCCTGGGCTGGTCTACCGGTGAGGTTCGGCGGCAAGCGGCACCGCCGCCCAATTCCGAAAGCCAAAAATGTGCTGAGCACCTGCTTAGCATGGCGGTATTGTCAGGGTCAAGGCCGCAACGCGGTGCCGCGCTACGATCCGTGGGGTCGGCACCAACGCAGAAATACGGAGCAGGGATTTGACTTCGGCCCGCAGAATCGGGGCGCCGGACGCGAAGAACCGCGCCCTGCTGCTCGACGCGGCCGAGCGGCTGATGGTCGACGAAGGCTACGCCGCGGTGACGTCGCGCCGTCTGGCGAGCAAAGCGGGTTTGAAGCCACAGCTGGTGCACTACTACTTCCGGACCATGGACGAGTTGTTCCTCGAGGTCTTTCGCCGCCGCGCCGAGGAGGGTCTTCAGGTGCAAGCTCGCGCCCTGGACTGCCCTCAGCCGTTGTGGGCGCTGTGGCGATTCGGCACCGATCCCGCATTCACCCGCATCTCAATGGAATTCATGGCGCTGGCCAATCACCGCAAGGAGATGCGAGCCGAAATCGCCTACTACGCCGAGCGTTTCCGCGAGGAACAGCGCCAGGCGGTGGCCGCCGCGCTGCAGCGCTACGGCGCGGATGGCGAGTGGGACGGTGGGGACGTGCCGCCGGTCGTGTGGACGGTCCTGATGACCAGCCTGTCGCGGTTCTTGGTGCTCGAGCAGGCGGTCGGTATTTCCGGCGGCCACGCCGAAACTTTAGAGCTGGTCGAAAGTTACCTGCGCCGCCTGGAAGGCGAGCCGCAGCCCATCGAGGGCGTGCCGCAAAGCTGGATGGTTCACCAGGTCCGCAGCGAACAGAGCGCGCCCTTGGGGCCGATGTTGGAGACCACGACCTTGCCGTCCACCGACAGGTCGCACTGAATCCCGCCCTGCGCCAAGGGTTCACGACCGGTGGTGGCGGTGACCATCGCCCACTGATCGGGGTTCAACAGGTTCACCGGCTGGACCCACGGCTTACCCGGCGCGACGTCGGCGTGGACCTGCGGGGTGAACGCGTAGTTGTTGTGGCTGTAGTCGGAGAAGAGCGTGGGATCCTGATCCTGGTAGAAGATGTCGACGTAGGCCGGACTCTTGGCCGAGACGATGTACACGACCTGATGCCAGACCGGGTCGGCGTGCGCCCGTCCGGGGCCCGCCAGCAGGCCCGTCAGCGCCAGCAACATCGCCGAGCCGACGCCCAACAGTCTCTTCGCGGTGCTGATCATGTCGCTCCTTCGGCTGCCGGGCGCGGACTGGCGGTGCGGTTCATCACCCGCTCTGCGGCCTGCCAGTGGGCGTCGGCAACCCACAGCCGTGCAAAGGATGCTATCGCTTCGTCCGGGGAAACGCCGCTGATTACGCGCTTTATCTCGGCCGCCGGGTGGCGGGCCAGCGACGTGGCGATCGATCGCCAGCCCTCGTCGAAGGAAGCCCGCGGAAACACCAGATCCACCAAGCCGATCCGCTCCGCCTCGGCGGCGTCGAGGACGGTTCCGGTGCCCGCCAACAGCAACGCCTTGCTCTTGCCGACGATCGCGGCCAGTCTCTCTGCGCCGCCCCAGGCCGGCATGATCTCCAACGCCACCTGGTTGAAGGCGATCTTGATGTCGTCGGCGGCCACTCGGATGTCCGCTGCCACCGCGACTTCGGCGCCACCCCCGAAGGCGTGGCCGTTGAGGGCGGCGACGACCGGGGCGGGGAATGCGGCGAGCTGATCGCAGATGGACCGCATCCGTTTCGCCATCGCCGCGGCGTCTTCTTCCGTCCGCAGGGCGCTCAGCTCCTTGAGGTCGCCCCCCGAGACGAACGCCCGGTCGCCGGCGCCCTTGATGACCAGGGTCCGCGCGCCCGCCGCGGCATCGATCGCCTTCTCCAGCTGCGCCATGGTGTCGGGCGCGATGGCGTTGCGGGCGTGGGGGCGATCGATGGTGAGCACCGCGAGCCCGTCATCAAGATCGGGGCTGTACTCCAGGTCCACCATGGGTCACCGCTCCAATTAAGGACAGCCGAAAAGCCGATATTGGCATTCTCTTTCGGGGAGAATAACATCATCGCAGCAGGTCCCGAAGCTCGTCACCCAGGATCGAGGTGGCCCAGTGGCTAACCGAATGGTGGTCGTCGCCGCCGCCGCGCTTGCCGTCGCCGGCCTCGGCGCCTGCAGTCCCAAGGCGCAAACGCAACTCTCCAGCACCGCGTCGGTGACCGTCAACGGAAACGACGCGAAGATCAACGTCGTCAAGTGCAGCCAGTTGGAGTGGTACCGCACGATCGACATCGGCGGCGACTTCGCCGGGGCCAAGGTCGTCATCGACCAACGAGTGGAGCCGCTCACCGCCCAATCCGTGCGCATCCAAAATCTGGGTGGCTTCACCGGCATGTATTCGAAGGACGACGGCGGTAACGCCGACATGAGCTTGAGCGGCGAGAAATTCACGATCACGGGCACGGCCAACGGCTTCAAGACCGACAAGCCGAACGAACCGGCTTCCGCCTCGTTCAAGATCATCGCCAACTGCTGACCGCGCAGGACCGAGCGCCCGAGGAGGGGGCACGTTGCGAACCGGCGCCTATAGAGAATAGTATTCTCGCAAATTGCGAAGGAGGATCTCATGGGCCAGTTGTCACATCGGGAGGACGTCCCGTTTCCGATCTTTGACGCGGATAACCATCTCTACGAGCCGCCGGAGGCGCTGACCAAGTTCCTGCCCAAGGCCTACAAGGACTACGTCCAGTACGTGCAGATCAATGGGCGCACCAAGATCGCCATCCGCGGCCACATCAGCAACTACATTCCCAACCCGACCTTCGAGGTCGTCGCCCGGCCGGGCGCCTGGGAGGAGTACTTCAAGTACGGCAACCCGGACGGCAAGAGCAAGCGCGAGCTCTTCGGCGAGCCGATGCGCGCGATCCCGGCGTTCTTCGAGCCCGGCCCGCGCCTGGAGAAGATGAACGAGCTGGGGTTGGACCGCACCCTGATGTTCCCGACCCTGGCCAGCCTGCTCGAGGAGAGGCTGCGCGACGACCCGGTCGCCATCCACGTTCTGATCCACGCGCTGAACGAGTGGCTCGACGAGGTCTGGGGCTTCAACTACCAGAACCGGATCTTCACCACCCCGGTCATCACCCTGCCAATCGTGGAGAAGGCGATCGAGGAACTGGAGTGGGCGGTCAAGCGCGGGGCCCGCTGCATCCTGATCCGCCCGGCCCCGGTCCCCGGCTTCCGTGGCCCCCGGTCGTTCGCGCTGCCCGAGTTTGACCCGTTCTGGGAGCGGGTCGTCGAGCACGACGTGCTGGTCGGCATGCACTCCAGCGACAGCGGCTACTCCCGCTACACCTCCGAATGGGACGGCGCCGAACAAGAGATGTTGCCGTTCCAGACCAATGCGATGGGCATCCTCAACGAGTGGCGCCCGATCCAGGACGCGGTGGGCTCGTGGGTGATTCACGGCGCGCTGTACCGCCACCCGAAGCTGAAGGTCGCCATCGTTGAGGCCGGTTCGAAGTGGATGACCCCGCTGCTGGACGGCCTGGCCGAGGTCTTCCGTAAGGCCCCGGAGGCGTTCCCGAGCGACCCGGTCGAGGTGGTCAAGAACCGGATCCACGTGAGCCCGTTCTTCGAGGACGGCATCGACGACCTGATCAACCTCGTCGGCGTGGATCAGGTGCTGTACGGCTCGGACTGGCCGCACCCGGAGGGGCTGGCGGAGCCGACGTACTACGTCAACGCGCTGTCGCACCTGTCGGTCGACGACCAGGCCAAGATCATGGGCGGCAACCTCGGTCGGCTCGTCACGGTGTGACGCACCGGCTGATCCTGGCCGGGCGGTGACGATGCAGAGCGCGAAGCGCGATGAGGTGGGGGCACCTCCCGCTCGCGGGGGAGAGCCGGCCAATCCAAATTGGCAGACCATCCCCGAGATGGTCTTGAGCGCGGCGGACCGCTTCGGTGACGCGGAAGCGGTTGTCGACGGTCCGCTGCGCTTGACGTTCAACGAGGTCGTCGAGCGGATCCGTTGCGCCGCAGGCGCGTTCGCGAGCCTCGGTGTCAATAAGGGTGACCGCGTCGCGATCTGGGCGCCCAACTCGGCGGAGTGGATCATCGCGGCTTTCGGGCTGCTCACCGCGGGCGGCGTGCTGGTGCCGGTCAACACGCGGTTCAAGACCGAAGAAGCCGGCGACATCATCGCCCGCAGCCGAGTCAAGGCCGTCCTGGTGCAGAAGGGCTTTCTCGGCCAGGACTACACCGCACCGGCGGGGACGCCCGTCATCGACCTGAAGTCCGACTTTCTTTCCTGCGGTAGCCCGTTCGAGCGGGCGGTCAACGGCAACGACATCTCGGACATCATCTTTACCTCGGGCACGACCGGCCGCCCGAAGGGCGCGATGATGAATCATCGCCAGACGCTGCGGATGTACGAGGAATGGGCGACGCTCGCCGATCTGCGTCAAGGCGACCGCTACTTGCAGATCAACCCCTACTTCCACACCTTCGGCCTGAAGGCGGGACTGGTCACGTCCTTCCTGCGCGGCGCGACGATGCTGCCGGTCGCGGTCTTCGACGTCGACACGGTGGTGGATCTGATTGCGCACGAAGGCATCACGATGCTGCCCGGGCCGCCGACGCTGTACCACTCGCTGCTCGCGATTCAAGACAAGTCCAAGCTGTCGACGCTTCGGGCCGGTGTGACCGGCGCCGCCGACATCCCCGTCGAGCTGATTCGTCGCATCCACGACGAATTGCCGTTCCAGACGCTGATGACCGGTTACGGGCTCACCGAGGCCGGGAACGTCACGCTGTCGCTGCCCGGCGATTCCTTCGAGGACGTGGCCACGACCGCAGGCGTGCCCTGCGAGGGAGTCGAGGTGCGCATCGCCGACGACGGCGAGGTGCTGGTTCGCGGCTACGGCGTCATGCAGGGCTATCTCGACGATCCCGTCGCCACCGCGGAGGCGATCGACGCCGACGGCTGGCTGCACACCGGAGATCTGGGCAGTTTCACCGAGGCGGGCCGCCTCCGGATCGTCGGGCGCAAGAAGGACATGTTCATCGTCGGCGGATTCAACGCGTATCCCGCCGAGATCGAAGGCTTCCTGATGAACCACCCGGCCGTCGCGCAGGCGGCGGTGATCGGCGTTCCCGACGAGCGGCTCGGCCAGGTAGGCAAGGCGTTCGTGGTCCGCAAAGACGGCGAATACACCGTCAGCGCCGACGAATTGATCGGCTGGTGCCGCGAACGCATGGCGGGCTTCAAGGTGCCGCGCTCGGTGCAGTTCCTGGAGTCCTTGCCCCTCAACGCCACCGGCAAGGTGGTCAAAGACTTACTGCGCTAGCCCCGGGCGGCCTCTCCGTATGCCCGATAAGAGAACCCCGTTTCCACAGCTTGTTGTGCATTTGTACAGCGACGCCGCGGCGACATGGGCAGGCCTCTCAGGAGAGGGTGATAACGTGGCTCTCCTGGTCGCCGCGACATTCGCGGCGGAAGAATATCGGCGCAGATGCTCGCCGCTAATGCGCTTCCCGAGTAGGGTGGCCCAACGGCGACGACGCCTTGCTGGGACGCCGTGGCCCGCCGTCGGCGGACGGAAGCAAGGTAGCGCGGGCAAGCGGTAGAGGAGTTTGGCATTGAGTCACGAGCAGCCTCGTTCTCGGGCTGGTGAGCGGTGAGTGGCGGCGCCCGCCAGAACGCCGCTGACACGAAATCGGTTCCGGTGAACGAGGACGAGACCCCCAGCACTGCCGCCGAAATCCGGGCGCTGGCCGAACAGGCCGAGGCGGAAGCCCAAGAAGCGGAAGCCCTTGCCGCCGCCGCCCGCGCCCGGGCCCGCGCCATCCAGTTGCGCCGCGAGGCCGAACTCGCGGAGGCCCAGCTCTCCGAAACCAAGGAAGCAGCCACCGAAGAAGCCGTCGCAGCAGAAGACGAGGCGGACGCAGCAGGATCCGTCCAGGCCGAGGTGCCCGACGCGGCGTCCGAGGTGAAGGCGGACGAGACCGAGGCCGCCGAAGACGCCGAAGCTGCCGACACCGAAGAGCCGGTCGCCGAGGCCGACGCCGACGAGGCCGGGGCGCCCGCGCCGGCCAGCCGCCGGCTCCGCCTGACCCGACGGCTTCGCCGCCCCAAGTGGTCCACCCTCGCCGCTTCCCTGGCGATCATCGTGATCCTCGTGGCCTTCGCGGGCAGTGGCTACATGATCAAGGAGCACCGCGACGCGGTCCGGCAGCGACAGCGCGCCGCCGAGTTCGTCGCCGCCGCGCGCCAGGGCGTCGTGACGTTGACGTCGCTGGACTTCAACAACGCCAAGCAAGGCGTGCAGCGCATCCTGGAGAACTCCACGGGCACTTTCAAGGACGACTTCCTGAAGATGGCCGACGATTTCACCAAGGTGGTGGAGCAGTCGAAGGTGGTGTCGCAGGGCAGCGTTCAGGCTGCGGCCGTGGAGCTGGACTCGATGACGAAGGATTCGGCGGTGGTGCTGGTGGCCTCCACCTCCGAGGTCACCAATGCGGCCGGCGCCAAACAGGATCCGCGTAACTACCGGCTAATCGTGACGGTCACTCGCGACGGTGGCCAGCTCAAGATATCGAAAGTCGAGTTTGTGCCGTGACCGCAGACGAAAAATCGGTCCAAGACACCGCGGAAGTCGAGGAGACGGCGGAGGCCGAAGAGACGACCGAGGTAGCAGAACAGGCGGAGCCCGCCGAGGACATCGACGATTACGGTAAAACGCCCGGCCGCTGGAAGCGCCTTGCCGCCCAGGCGAAGAAACGGTCGGCCGGCAAGGTGGTCCCGGCCGTGCTGGCGTTGCTCGTGATCGCCTCGCTGAGCCTGCTTGGCTGGCAGTACTGGTACTCCTATCGGCCGGACCGCGCGACCGATGCGTCGGCCGCGAAGTCCGCCATCTCCGCCGCAAGCGACGGAACGGTGGCGGTGCTGTCGTATTCGCCCGACACCCTCGACCGCGATTTCACTTCCGCGAAGTCACACCTGACCGGCGACTTCTTGTCCTACTACGACCAATTCACCCAGCAGATCGTCGCCCCCGCGGCCAAGCAGAAATCGGTGAAGACCAGCGCCGTGGTGCTGCGCGCCGCGGTGTCCGACCTGCGCCCGGATTCGGCCACCGTGCTGTTGTTCGTCAACCAGAGCACGCAGAGCAAGGATCGGCCGGAGCCGACGTTCACCAACAGCAGCGTGACGGTCACGCTGACGAAAGCCAATGGGAAGTGGCTCATTTCGTCGTTCAACCCGGTCTAGGACAACCACGTTGAGCACCGGTGACATTCACTCGATGGTGATCGCATCGGACTATCGCGTCCCCGACCCGACCCGGGTGTGGCCGCTGCTCGAGCGCAACAAGGCGGCGCTCGCCGACATCGGCGCCCACCATGTGCTGGTGTACACGTCCACCCACGAGCACGGGCGCGTGCTGGTGATGATCGGGGTGCACAGCCGCGAGCCCATCGTGGAGCTGCTGCGCTCGCGGGTCTTCTTCGACTGGTTCGACGCCGCCGGCGTCGAGGACATACCCGCAGTCTTTGCCGGCGAGATCATCGACAGATTTGTTCCGCAACCGTCGCCCAAACCGGCCGCGCCCGGCGTGGTGGTGTGCGCGATCGCGTCCGTCGAGGACGTCGCGACCCTGACCGCGGGATTCCGCGCGGCCATGGACGGGCTCGCCGGGGCAGGCGTCCGAAAGACGTCGGTATTCCAGGCTTTTGACGACGACCGCGAGGTGCTGATCCTGTCGGAGTTTCCCGACGAGGTCGCCGCCCAGCGTTGGATCGACCATCCCGACGCCGCGGCGCAATGGATGTCGGGCGTGGGCGTCGGCGCCCACCCGCCGGTGTTCGTCGGCCGGCTGTACGACACGATGCGCATCGACTGAGCGCCGCTGATGTTCGTCTGCCTCTGCAACGGCGTCACCAGCCACACGGTCGCCGAATGCGTCGCCGCCGGGGCGTCCACGACCAAGGAGGTCGCCCAGGCCTGTGGGGCCGGCGCCGATTGCGGGCGCTGCCGGCGCACCGTGCAGGCGATGCTGCGCGCCTCAACCCCGGACCGGGCGGGGCGCCCGCGCTAGCCTTCCCGGCGGCGCGCGTTAGCCTCCGGCGACATGGATCCGACGAGTTGGCCGAGCAGACGCGGGATCTCCAGCCGCGGCAGGACCACCTCGACGAAGACCATGCGGTCCTGATGCTGCGCCGCCGCGGTGAACGCGTCGTCGAGTTCGCCGTAGGCCTGCGCGCGGAACGCCAGGTGGTTGGAAACCCCCAGCGCGCGCGGGACGTCGGTCCAGCTCCAGCTCACGATGTCGTTGTACGGGGCCATCTTCCCGTGGATCGCCCGTTCGACGGTGTAGCCGTCGTTGTTGACCACCACGATGACCGGGGACAGTCCCTCGCGGGAGAAGATGCCGAGTTCCTGCACGGTCAGCTGCGCGGCGCCATCACCGATCAGCAGAACCGTCCTGCGGTCCGGATGCGCCACCGCGGCCCCGACCGCCGCGGGCAGCGTGTAACCGATTGAACCCCAAAGCGGTTGGCCGATGAAGGTGACGCCGTGCGGCAACCGATGATCCGCCATTCCGTAGTACGAGGTGCCCTGGTCGGCCAGCACCACGTTGCCCGGTGTGAGCGCGACGCACAGCCGGTCCCAAACCATTTGTTGGGTGAGTGGTTGATCGCGCGGCGGGGGTGGTGGCAGGGGCTCGGCCGGCGGGGCCTGCACGGGGGGCGACGTGATCCCGCGCCGGGCCAGGATGTCGGCCAGCGCCTCCAGCGCGGCGCCCATCTCCATCGGCGCGAAAACCTCACCGGCCACACTGCTTTGGTACTGTCCGACGTCGATGGTCCGCGCCGGGTCGATCCGCTGGCTGAAGAAGCCGCTGACCATGTCGGTGAAAACGACCCCCGCTGTCACCAGCACCGGCGCGTCCTCGATTGCCGCGCGCACCCGTTCGGCGCTGGCCGAACCGGCATAGATGCCAAGAAAATTGGGGGAGCTCTCGTCGAGCAGGCTCTTTCCCCACATCAACGTGGCGTGCGGCACCACGTCCGCCGCAAGCAACGCCTCAAGCTCCTTGACGGCTTGCAGCCGGTGCACCAGCAAGTCGGCCAGCACGGTCAGCTGATGATCGCCGATGAGTTGGGTGGCGGCCTCGATGAACAGCGACAGTGCGCGCGGGCTGGTGCCACCGGTGTAGCGCGGCAGCGGCGCGTCGGGCGGTTCGGTGGGGAAGCGGGCCACGTCGGTGGACAACAGCAGGTATCCGGGCCGTTTTTGCTCGCGTACCTCCGAGAGCACCCGATCGATCTCTCGGCATGCCGTAGCCGGCATGAGATTCGCCTGGGCGCAGGTGATTTCGCGACTGATCCGAAAGAAGTGCTCGAAGTCGCCGTCGCCGAGGGAATGGTGCAGCGCGCGCCGGGCGCCCTGGGCGTCTTTGGACGGGCCGCCGACGATGTGCACGACGGGCACGTGCTCAGCGTAGCTGCCGGCGATCGCATTGGTGGCCGACAGCTCACCCACCCCGAATGTCGTTACCACGGCCGACATTCCGCGCAGCCGCCCGTACCCGTCGGCCGCATAGCCGGCGTTGAGCTCGTTGGCGCTGCCCACCCACCGAATGGTCGGATGGGCGACGATGTGGTCCAGGAATTCCAGGTTGTAGTCGCCGGGAACGCCGAAGATCTCGGAGACACCGAGTTCGGCGAGGCGGTCCAGTAGGTAGTCACCGACGGTGCAGACGAGGGGATCAGTCACAAGCACGACGGTACGCCCGGTCCAAACCGTTCCAGCCGACACGCTGCTTCGCCTATTGTGCGGGCATGGCTATCAAAGAATCCCGCGACATCGTCATCGAAGCGAGCCCCGAGGAGATTCTGGACGTCATCGCCGACTTTGAAGCGATGCCCGAATGGTCGGACCCGCATCAGAGCGCGGAGATCCTCGAGACCGGGGACAACGGGCGGCCCAGCAAGGTGAAGATGAAGGTCAGGACCGCGGGCATCACCGACGAACAGGTGGTGGCCTACACCTGGAACGGCAACGACGTGAGCTGGACGCTGGTCAGCTCCGGCCAGCAGAAGTCGCAGGACGGCAAGTACACCTTGGTTCCCCAGGGAGACGCGACCCTGGTCAAGATGGAGATCCGCGTCGACCCCAACGTGCCGCTGCCCGGCTTCGTGCTCAAACGGGCCGTCAAGGGCACGATCGACTCCGCGACCAAGGCCCTGCGCGAGCGGGTGCTTGCGGTGAAGAAGGGCAACTAGTCGCGGTGACGAGCGAGGGTCCCCTGGCCGGGGTGCGGGTCATCGAACTCGGCGGCATCGGGCCGGGGCCGCATGCCGGGATGATGCTTGCCGACCTCGGCGCCGACGTGGTGCGCGTGCGCCGGCCTGGCGGCCTGACCATGCCGCCGGAGGACCGCGACCTGCTGCACCGCGGGAAGCGGATCGTCGACCTCGACGTCAAGTCGCAGCCTCAGGCGCTGCTGGGGCTGGCCGCCAAGGCCGACGTGCTGCTCGACTGCTTCCGGCCCGGCACCTGCGAGCGGCTCGGCATCGGACCCGAGGACTGCGCGGCGGTCAATCCGCGGCTGATCTTCGCGCGCATCACCGGCTGGGGACAGCACGGACCGGTGGCACACACGGCGGGCCACGACATCAACTACCTCTCGCAGACCGGCGCGCTCTCGGCGCTCGGGCATCGGGACCGGCCGCCGATGCCGCCCCTGAACCTGGTCGCCGACTTCGGTGGCGGTTCGATGCTGGTGCTCCTGGGCATCACGGTCGCGCTGTACGAGCGGGAACGGTCGGGCCGGGGCCAGGTCGTCGACGCCGCGATGGTGGACGGGGTCAGCCTGCTCGCCCAGATGATGTGGACCATGAAGTCGACCGGTTCGCTGCGCGACGAGCGCGAATCGTTTCTGCTCGACGGCGGCGCCCCGTTCTACCGGTGCTACGAGACCGCCGACGGCAAGTACGTCGCCGTCGGCGCCATCGAGCCGCAATTCTTCGCGGCGCTGCTCGACGGGCTCGGCCTGTCGCCCGACGAGGTGCCTGCCCAGCTCGACATCGGTTCGTATCAACGGATGTACGACATCTTCGCGAAGCGCTTCGCCAGCCGGACCCGCGACGAATGGACGGAGACCTTCGCCGGCACCGACGCGTGCGTCACCCCGGTGTTGACCTGGAATGAGGCGGCCGCCGACGACCATCTGAACGCCAGGTCGACGTTGATCACCGCGCACGGCGTGAAACAGGCCGCTCCCGCACCGCGCTTCTCCCGCACCCCGGCCGGACCGGTCGGGCCGCCGCCCGCAGCAACCACTCCGCTCGACGAAATCGGCTGGTAAGTAGAGATTTACGCGAACCCCACCCGCGTGTGGGGCGCTGGGGTTACTTTGTTCTGTAGTGGCCGTAAAAGCATCACGGGAATTCGTCGTTGACGCGCCGCCGGAAGTGGTCATGGAGGCGCTGACAGACGTCGGCGTCCTGTCATCGTGGTCGCCGCTACACAAACACATCGAAGTGATCGACCGTTATCCCGACGGACGCCCACACCACGTCGAGACCAAGATCAAGATTCTGGGGCTGGTCGACAACGAGATCCTGGAATACCACTGGGGCCCCGACTGGGTCGTCTACGACGCCAAGCGGACCGCCAAACAGCACGGCCAGCACATCGAGTACAACCTCAAGCCCGAGGGCCTCGACAAGACGCGGGTGCGTTTCGACATCACCGTCGAGCCGGCGGGACCCATTCCGGCGTTCGTCGTCAAGCGAGCCACGGAAAAAGTTCTCGACGCCTCGGTGAAGGGGCTCAGCGAGCTGTTGACCGGCGGCGGGAAACCGGGCGGTGCGACTTAGCCAGTGGCCGTACAAGCATCGTCGGAAATTGTCATCGACGCGCCGCCGGAAACCATCATGGATGCGCTCGCCGACATGGAGAACGTGCCGTCGTGGTCCGCGGTGCACAAGAAGGCCGAGGTCATCGACACCTATCCCGACGGGCGACCGTTCCACGTCAAGGTGACGATCAGGGTGATGGGAATCTTCGACACGCAGTTCCTCGAGTACCACTGGGGCCCGGACTGGATGGTCTGGGACGCCGAAAAGACCATCCACCAACACGGCCAGCACGGCGAGTACAACCTGACCCGCGAGGGTGACGACAAAACCCGGGTGCGATTCGGCATCACCGTCGAACCGTCGGCGCCGCTGCCCGAGTTCGTGATCAGCCGGGCCCGCAAGAAGATCCTGCATGCCGCGCTGGAGGGACTCCGGAAGCGGGTTATGGGCCCCGCAGCGCCGCGAGGCGCCTGATTGCCTCGTCGAGGGTGGCCTCGCGTTTGCAGAACGTGAAGCGCACCAAGTGATTCCACACGTCGGCATGGGGTGCCGCGGGATCGCAGAACGCCGACATCGGGATGGCCGCCACGCCGACCTTCTCCGGGAGCGTCGCGCAAAAGGCGGTGCTGTCGTCGTAGCCGAGCGGGCGCGGGTCGGCGCACAGGAAATAGGTGCCGTTGCTGTCGTGCAGCGCAAAGCCGATCTCGCTCAGCCCGGCGGCCAGCCGGTCCCGCCTGCCTTGCAAGGAGCGGCGAAGCTCGGCGACCCAGGCGTCCTCGGTGTCCAGCGCGAGAGCCACCGCGGGCTGGAACGGCGCACCGCCGACGTAGCTCAGATACTGTTTGGCCGCGCGCACGCCGGCGATGAGTTGCGCTGGGCCGCAGGCCCACCCGATCTTCCATCCGGTGCAGTTGAACATCTTGGCCGCGCTGGAGATCGTGATGGTGCGCTCGGCCATGCCGTCGAAGCCGGCCAGCGGGAGGTGGCGGTTGGCGTCAAAAACCAGGTGCTCGTACACCTC
>NZ_LZKK01000337.1 GCF_001672815.1 Mycobacterium sp. E796
TTCGCCGTCGCCGCCTCCGACGATTCGCCGACCGTCAGCGCGTCCGATCGCGCGATCGCCGCCATCCTGGGCACCCGCGACGACACGGTCGGTGCCGGCATCGAACTGTCCGCCGTCGGGGTGGCCTGCACCGACCAGCTTGAAGCGAAGGCGGTGCGCGATGCGCTGGCCGCCCACAAGGTCGAGAACGTCATGCTGGTCTCGGCGTTCATGGCCGCGGCCGCGCTCACCCAGGCCGTGGGCGACGCCACCAACTACGAGCGCACCGCGCTGCTCTTCGTCGAGCCATACACCGCGACGCTGGCGGTGGTCGACAGCGCGGACGGGTCGATCTGCGACGTGCACCGGCGGGTTCTCGCCGAGGACGAAGACCGGGCCGTTGCCGAGCTCGCCGAGCTGGTTTCCGGTGTCGAGGCGCTGGAAACGCGCGCGGATGGCGTGGTCGTCGTCGGCTCCGGCGTCGACATCCCGCTGATCATGCCGGCGCTGGAGGCCGCAACGTCCCTTCCGCTGTCGGTCCCCGACGAACCGGAGATGGCTCTCGCGCGCGGCGCGGCGCTGGCGTCGGCGAACGCGCCGTTGTTCGCGTCGTCGACCGCCGCCCTGGCCTACGCGCTGGACCCCGGCACCGGCGAGGTCGACCCGTTGGCCCTGGCCGGCCAGTTTCCCGGATTGCTGCCCGCATACCAGCCCGAATACCGGCCCGTTCCCGAGCCCTCCGACGCCAAAGGCAAGCCCAACGTCGCCTACAGCGCGGTGCCGGACGAAGAGGCCGAGGTGGGCACCATCATCGGCCTGGACGACGGCACGCAGCGGCGCAAATCCATTGCGCTGGTCGGCAGCATGCTGGCGGTGGTCTTCATCAGCGCCGTTGTGGTGCTTGAGATTGCGCTCGCGATCAGCATCCGGCCGACGGTGGCACTGCGGCCCAGCCCGAACGAAAACATCGTCGCCCCGACGCGGCCACCCGCTCCCGCACCGGTACCCCAGGCCCAGCCGAAAATTCAGGAGCCTGCCCCAGTGGCCGTGCCCCATCCCATCGCCCCGCCCGCCGCCGCGCCGGCGCCCGCGGCGCCGCCGGTCCCGGTTCCCGCGTTGCCCCCGCCGGTGTTCGTTCCCGTGCCTCGCGTGCCGGTGCTGGGGCCTCCCGTGCCCCGGGTGGAGGGTGGCCGTGGCCCCTTCGGCGGCGGGCCGGCGCCGCGCGGTCCCTTCGGCGGCGGCCGTGGCCCGTTCGGCGGGCATGGCCCGTTCGGCGGGCATGGCCCCTTCGGCGGTTTCGGCGGTGGGCATGGCCCCTTCGGGGGTTTCGGTGGCGGGCACGGCTTCGGCGGTGGCCACGGGTTTGGTGGCTTCGGTCACAGGTAACGGTTCGCCGCCGCCACGCCTGTCCGGCTGCGCGAGCTAGGGTGGCGGACTAGGGGCGGGTGAATCAGATTGTCAGCGAATAAGTTTGGAGAATGGGGGAGCGTGGACGTCGTCCTTGGGGTGTCTTTGGCACCCGAGACGGTCCGCATGGTGCTCGTCGAGGGCCAAGGTGCCGGCGGCGTCACCGTCGATCAGGCCGACTTTCCGATGCCGGGTACCGCCGCGGTCGATCAGGTGATCGAGGCCATCCAGGGCACTCGGGAAAGCGCGGCCGAGAGCGGCTATCGGCTGAGGTCCAGCGGGGTGACGTGGACCGATCAGTCCGCCGCCGCGGCGCTGCGAAATGCGTTGGCGGCGCGAAAGATCGAGAACGTCATGCTGGTCTCGGCGTTCGTGGCTGCGGCGGCGCTGGCCCAGGCGGTCGGCAGCGCGACCAACTGCGACCGCACGGCGCTGCTGTTCGTCGAGCGGGCCACCGCGACGCTTGCCGTCGTCGATACGTCGGACGGGTCCATCGCCGACGTGCAGCGCAAGCCCCTGCCCCACGACGACGGTGCGGCGCTGGCGGAGCTGGCCGCAATGGTCGCGGGTGCCGAATTGATGCGTGGCCGCCCCGACGGCGTATTCGTCGTCGGCTCCGGCGTCGACATCCCGCACATCAAGCCCGCGCTGGAGGCGGCGACGTCGCTGTCGGTGACGGCGCCCGAGGAACCCGAGATGGCCTTGGCGCGGGGCGCCGCACTGGCATCGGCGAACGAGCAATTGGGAGCGCCGAGCACGGTCGAGATGCCATACGTGCGCGGGCCAGTGCGCGAGCTGGCATACAGCGCCGAGGCGGACCCCCTGCCCGACGCCCCGGAGCACGGCGAGCGCGGCAGCCGAAAGATGCTGGCGATTCTCGGTGCGGCCGCGATACTCGTCGTCGGCGCCGTGGCCCTGACGGTGGCGCTCGCCGTCGGCATTCGCCCGCACGTGGACGATCGACCCGATGTCGGCAAGAACGTCGTCGCCCCGGTGACCCAGGCGGCGCCGCCCCCGAAAGCCCCGCCCGCGGCGCCGGCGCCACCGCCGGCACCCGCGCCCGCTGCACCGAATCCGGGGCCAAGCTCGAACCCCCTTCCGCAGTGGCTGCCGCCGCTGCCCAGGGACGATGATCACGACGACCATTGGGCGTGGCTGCGCCGCCACTTGGGGCACGGAATCCTGGGTCCCTAGCCCGGTCGCCGACGGCGCGAAACTGCGTAAAATCGGGGGACCAGGGGAATACAGGGTGGGGACTTAAGGCGTTCAGCGGTTGTTAACGCGGGCGACTAACAGAGTCCCTGGCCCGCGATGGCTAGCAAACGACAATGGAGGAGCTTTGGACACCGTACTTGGCGTGTCGATGGCGCCGACGGCCGTCCGTATGGTGCTGGTCGAAGGCGAGAATGCCGACGGTGCCACCGTCGATGAGGACAACTTCGATGTTGCCGCCGACGACGATGCGGCAACCATCACCGCGGCCGATCAGGTAGTCTCGGCGATCCTGGGCACCCGCGAGGGCGCGGCCGAGGGCGGCTATCAACTGGCGTCGACCGGCGTCACGTTCACCGACCCGATCGAGGCCGCCGCGCTGCGTGATGCGCTGGCCGCCCACAAGGTCGAGAACGTGATGTTGGTCTCGGCGTTTCTGGCCGCGGCCGCGCTGGCCCAGACGGTCGGCAACCAGACGAATTACGCGCGCACGGCGCTGCTGTACATCGAGCCCGAAACCGCGACCTTAGCGGTCGTCGACAGCGCGGACGGCTCGGTCACCGACGTTTACCGCCAAGCCCTGCCCAGCGACGACGAGGCGGCGGTGACGCAGCTGGCCTCGATGGTCGCCGGCGCCGAGGCGCTCGAGGCGCGGCCGGACGCCGTGTTCGTCATGGGCTCCGGCATCGATATCCCGATGATCAAGCCGGCGCTGGAGGCGGCGACGACGCTGCCGCTGACGGCGCCCGAGGAGCCCGACACCGCGCTGGCCCGGGGGGCGGCGCTGGCGTCGGCGAACGCGCCCCTGTTCGCGTCGTCCACCGCGGCGCTGGCCTATGCGCAGGACCCGGGCACCGGCGCCATCGTTCCGTTCGCGGTGGCCCCCGGCTACTTCGACACGCCCGCCACCGCCGACGCGAACGGACTGGCCTACAGCGCCGTCGCGGACGACTTCGACGATGCCTACACCGGCGAGCACGCGACGCAGCTGGTCGGCGCCGGCGG
>NZ_LZKK01000338.1 GCF_001672815.1 Mycobacterium sp. E796
CCTGCTGCAGCGCCTCGTCGGTGAACAGCCAGCCGGAGACCTCCAGCTGCCCGAGTTTGTCGGCGGCGCGGCGGCGCAGCAGCGTCGTCTCGACCAGCACCGGCGCCCGGTCGCCGAACCGGGCGCGCACGGCGGCGATGTCCGCGACCCGCGTCACGTCGGTCAGCTCGAATTCGGCGACGGCGTCCAGCGCCGCGGTACCCGGTTCCGAGCGTAGGTAGCTGACGTCGTCGGTGCTGATTCTGATTGCCCGACTCCTCCTCACGCCGCTACGCGGCCCGCATCATCGCCGGGCGGAGCCCACTCAGGAGGGTTTGACCCCGGTCACCATCACGTTGTAGAACCAGCCCTTCGGCACCACGTGCCGCCACACGTTGGCGTCCACCCAGCTCAGCGTCTTCCAGCCGTTGAAGGCGAATTTCGCCCAGCCCCAGCCGAGCCGCCCCGGCGGTACCGCGCACTCGAACGTGCGAAGCGGCCAGCCGAGCATCGCGGCGGTGAACTCGACGGTGGCGGTCCGGACGTCGACGGCGCCGGCGCCCTTTGCCATCCGCTCCAGGTCTCCCGGCGCGAACGTGTGCAGGTCGACGAGGGCCTCCAGCGCCGCCGCGCCGCCGACAAACTCGGGCAGCTGGAGGTCTCCGGCTGGCTGTTCACCGACGAGTCGACGCTGCTTG
>NZ_LZKK01000339.1 GCF_001672815.1 Mycobacterium sp. E796
CAGCGCCAGCCCCACCGCCTGCAGCACGCCCGACATCACCAACTGCCACGAGGCCACCACCGTCGAGGCGCCCCAAAGCCGCTGCTGCCGGAACAGAAACGTCGCCGACAGCACCGGCCCGCCGGGCAGCGTCGTGCTCAACGAGTTTGCGGCGTAGAACGCGGCTTCCGATCGCAGCTGCTTGACGTGCACGCCGGCCGACTTCAGCAGGGTGCGCTGGGTGATCCTCGGCATCGTCGCGATCGTGCTTGCTGTGGAGATCGCGCTGGGGTGGCGCCAGTTGGCGAAAGCCTGGATGAGCCTGTACGAGGCCAACTGGTGGTGGCTGATCGCGTCGGTGGTGGCGGCGGCCGCGTCCATGCACAGCTTCGCCCAGATCCAGCGCACCCTGCTGAAGTCGGCCGGCGTGCACGTCAAGCAGCTGCGATCGGAAGCCGCGTTCTACGCCGCAAACTCGTTGAGCACGACGCTGCCCGGCGGGCCGGTGCTGTCGGCGACGTTTCTGTTCCGGCAGCAGCGGCTTTGGGGCGCCTCGACGGTGGTGGCCTCGTGGCAGTTGGTGATGTCGGGCGTGCTGCAGGCGGTGGGGCTGGCGCTG
>NZ_LZKK01000340.1 GCF_001672815.1 Mycobacterium sp. E796
GCCGCCGGATTCGCAACGGGCTACCTGATCCCATTCGCCGTCGGTGGCCGCGGCGGCCTGGGCGGCCATGGCGATGCTGCCGCCACCAAGAACTGCCCCCGTGAAGGCGATCTTGGCGACGCTGATGCTGGATGTTGTGGGCTTGCGGTGACGTCCACTCATACGCGCCGAAATATTCCTCTCGTGTGACGCGCCTACGAGGTCAGCTGTCGGGTTCGGGTTGGAGAGGCCACCCGGCCGTCGCCGTACTCCGCATGGGAGCCGGCGTCGGCTTCACCCCTAGGAGCCGCAAGCGACTCCAGTCCGATCACGGTGGACCGGTGGGTCCCCCGCCTCCATCCCTTTTTGGTCGGTGATCCCCGCCTAGTGGATGGAGCTCGGCGCGATAGGAGGGGAGGAACGCCGTTCGGTAGATTGACGAACCGTCGGTGACGCTAGCGCGTTCTGTTCGTCTCGTCACGTCTTGCGAAACCCGGCGTTTCCCTCTCGGCCATTCGCGAAAAGCCCAGGAACGCTAGGGATTTCCGCTGGTCATAACGCCCGATATCGGAGCGTGATTTTGCCGTTATCGTTCCGTTACGTGAGGTATCTCACAGTTTCATCCGCCGGCGAAGGGCGGCAGAACGTCGATCGTGTCACCGGTCTGTAACGGTGTGGTTTCGTCGCGAACGGCGATGCCGTCGCGCAGGTAGGAGCACCGGCTCAACACCGTGGCGAGGCGCGATCCGCGGACTGCGAGACGCTCGGTCAATTCGGCGACCGTGGTGCCTTGGCGCACCACCAGGGTCTCCGATTCCGCGCCTGCCGCGGCGCGCGCGGCGGCGAAGTAGCGGACCGTCACCTGGATCCCCTCCGCGTCGGCCGCGGCCTGGCCCGGGCTAGCCACCGATGGCGCTCATGGGGCGGGCGGGCTGGATGAAGTCCGGATCGTTGATGCCATGGCCGGCGGGCTTGGCCCACATTGCGGCGCGCCACGCGGCCTCGATCGCGTCGTCGCTCGACCCGCCGCGCAATAGTCGCCGAAGGTCGGTCTCGTCGGTCGAGAAGAGGCAGCTGCGGATCTGGCCGTCGGCCGTGAGCCGGGTGCGGTCGCAGGTCGAACAGAAGGCGTGCGACACCGACGCGATGACACCGAACTTCGCGCTCGGTGTGTCGGGGCCCGTGTCGACCAGCCAGAGCTCGGCCGGCGCCGAGCCGCGCGGCGCCGGGTCCGGGCGCAGCCGGAAGTGCGGGCGCAGCACCGCCAGCACGTCGTCCGCCGTCAGCGCGGCGCCACGGCGCCACTGATGCCCGGCATCCAGCGGCATCTGCTCGATGACCCGCAACTGATAGCCGTGCTCGAGGCAGAACCGCAACAGGCCGACGACGTCCTCACGCCCCGTCGCGGGGTCGAGCACGGCGTTGACCTTCACGGGAGTCAGGCCGGCCGCTTTGGCGGCCGCCAAGCCGTCCAGCACGTCGGCGAGCCGATCCCGGCGGGTGATGGCCGCGAAGTGGCCTCGGTCCACGCTGTCCATCGACACGTTGACCCGATCCAGGCCCGCCTCGGCGAGGGCGGCGGCGCGCCGCGCCAGCCCCACGCCGTTGGTGGTCAGCGAGATCTCGGGGCGGGGCCGCAGAGCCGCCGCCGCGGCGATCACCTCTTCGAGGTGGCGGGACAACAGGGGCTCCCCGCCGGTGAACCGCACGCTGGTGATGCCCAGCCGCGTGACGGCGATGTGCATCAGCCTGGCCAGCTCGTCGGGGCTCAGCAATTGCTCGCCGGGGAGCCAGTCCAGGCCCTCGGCCGGCATGCAGTAGCTGCACCGCAGATTGCAACGGTCGGTCAGCGACACCCGCAGATCGGTGGCGGCGCGGCCGTAGGTGTCCAGAAGCGGGCCGCTGCCCGGAACGTTTTGAGCGACGGGTTGGTCCGCGCGGCCGCGCACCGTCGGTAAACCCAGAGCGGTCAGCGTCATGCGGCCACCGGCGCGAATCGGGTCGGCGGGGTGGGCGAGTTCGAGGGAACGATTTCTTTGCCCAGCGGCATCAACGACACCGGGATCAGCTTGAGGTTGGCCAGCGCCAGCGGAATGCCGACGATCGTGACCGCCATCGCCACCGCGCTCACCAGATGACCAATCGCCAGCCACACCCCAAAAAGCAGCACCCAGATGACATTTCCGATCAGCGCGCCGGTCCCGGCGGTCGGTTTGTCGACGATGGTGCGGCCGAACGGCCACAACGCGTAGGACGCGATGCGCAACGATGCGAAGCCGAAGGGAATGGTGACGATGAGCAGGAAACTGACAAGCGCCGCCAGAAGATATCCGGCGGCCATCCACAGGCCACCGAATACCAGCCAGACGATGTTCAGGATCAGGCGCATCTCTCCTCCTGCGGTAATGCCCAGACTACCGAGTGACGGGTAACGGGGGTGCTCGTCAGGCGGGCATCCGAGTAGGATCAGAATCCAACATGCGTCCTGCGCAGGCGGGACGCTTCTTGCGTTGCCCATCCTAGTGTTCCGTCAGACAAGCAGGTGAGACCAGTGCCGACCGGCAAGGTTAAGTGGTACGACGCCGAAAAGGGGTTTGGCTTCCTGTCGCAGGAGGACGGCGAGGACGTCTACGTTCGTTCGTCGGCGTTGCCCGAGGGGGTCGAGGGGCTCAAGTCCGGGCAGCGGGTGGAGTTCGGCGTCGCCTCGGGCCGCCGAGGCCCGCAGGCCTTGAGCCTCAAGCTGATCGATCCGCCGCCCAGCCTGGCCAAGACGCGCCGCGAGGCGGCGCCGGTTGAGCGCAAGCACAGCCCCGACGAGCTGCACGGGATGGTCGAGGACATGATCACGCTGCTGGAAAGCGCCGTGCAGCCCGAGTTGCGCAAGGGGCGATACCCCGACCGCAAGACCGCGCATCGCGTCTCCGAGGTCGTCAAGGCGGTGGCCCGGGAGCTCGATTCCTAAAGCTTCTTGCCACTCGCGAAGAACCGGTATGCCGAGAAGCTACTCGGTGGTAACTTCGAGATGCGCAGGTCTTAACACGCCGCCCACCGGCGGGTACCCATGACCTCGATGTGAGTCGTTAGCGAGGAGGCGGCGATGGCACAGCAAGCTCAGGTCACCGAGGAACAAGCGAGGGCCCTGGCCGAGGAATCCCGCGAAAGTGGTTGGGATAAACCGTCATTCGCCAAAGAACTCTTTCTCGGGCACTTTCCGTTAGAACTCATTCACCCGTTCCCCAAACCGTCCGACGCCGCCGAGGCGCGCATCGGCGGCTTCCTGGGCAAGGTGCGCGAGTTCCTCGACACCGTCGACGGCAGCGTCATCGAGCGCGACTCGCAGATCCCCGACGAATACGTCAAGGGCCTGGCCGCGCTGGGCTGCTTCGGCATGAAGATACCCACCGAATACGGCGGCCTGGGCATGTCGCAGGTGGCCTACAACCGCGCGCTGGTGATGATCTCTTCGGTTCATCCCAGCCTCGGCGCACTGCTATCGGCCCACCAGTCGATCGGCGTGCCCGAGCCGCTCAAACTTGCCGGCACGCCGGAACAAAAGCGAAAGTTCTTGCCGCGCTGCGCCGCCGGCGCCATATCGGCATTCCTGCTCACCGAGCCCGACGTGGGCTCGGACCCGGCGCGCCTGGCGTCGACGGCGACACCGGTCGAGGACGGCAAGGCGTACGAACTCGAGGGCGTGAAGTTGTGGACCACCAACGGCGTGGTTGCCGAACTGCTGGTGGTCATGGCCCGGGTGCCCAAGAGCGAGGGGCACCGCGGCGGCATCAGCGCCTTCGTCGTCGAGGCCGATTCGCCCGGGATCACCGTGGAGCGGCGCAATAAGTTCATGGGGCTGCGCGGCATCGAGAACGGCGTCACCCGGCTGCATCGGGTCCGGGTGCCCGCCGAAAACCTGATCGGTCGGGAAGGCGACGGCCTGAAGATCGCGCTGACCACGCTCAACGCCGGGCGCCTGTCGATTCCGGCGAGCGCGACGGGATCGTCGAAGTGGGCGCTGAAGATAGCCCGCGAATGGTCGGGGGAGCGCGTGCAATGGGGCAAGCCGCTCGCCAAACACGAAGCGGTCGCGAGCAAGATCTCGTTCATCGCCGCCACCACGTACGCCCTCGACGCGGTGCTCGAGCTGTCCGCCCAGATGGCAGACGAAGGCCGCAACGACATCAGGATCGAGGCGGCGCTGGCCAAGTTGTGGTCCAGCGAGATGGCCTGCCTGATCGCCGACGAGCTCCTGCAGATCCGCGGCGGGCGCGGCTACGAGACCGCCGAGTCGCTGGCTGCGCGCGGTGAGCGCGCGGTGCCGGCCGAGCAGGTGGTGCGCGACCTGCGGATCAACCGCATCTTCGAGGGATCCAGCGAGATCATGCGGCTGCTGATCGCGCGCGAGGCGGTCGACGCCCACCTGACCGCGGCCGGCGACCTGGCCAAGGCCGACACCGGTTTGCGGCAGAAGGCCGCGGCGGCCGTCGGCGCGAGCGGGTTCTACGCAAAGTGGTTGCCGCAGTTGGTGTTCGGCGAAGGACAGCGGCCAAGGGCCTATAGCGAGTTCGGCCCGCTGGCGTCCCACCTGCGGTTCGTCGAACGCTCCACCCGCAAGCTGGCCCGCAACACCTTCTACGGGATGGCGCGCTGGCAGGCCAAGCTTGAGCAGCGGCAGGGATTCCTCGGGCGCGTCGTCGATATCGGCGCCGAGCTGTTCGCGATGTCGGCGGCGTGCGTGCGCGCCGAGGGGCAGCGGGCGGCCGACGCCGCCGTCGGCCGGCAGGCCTACGAGCTGGCCGACACGTTCTGCCAACAAGCCACCCTGCGGGTCGAGGCCCTGTTCCAGGCGTTGTGGGCCAACACCGACAGCAGCGACGTGCGGCTGACCCACGACGTCCTGGAAGGCCGGTACACCTGGCTCGAGGACGGAATCGTCGATCAGTCCGAGGGCACCGGACCTTGGATCGCGCATTGGGAGCCCGACGAATCGACGGAGGCCAACCTGGCCCGCCGGTTCCAGACGGGCGCGAAGGCCGACGCGATGGGCGGAATCGCCGAGTAGTTGACGTCGGGCGAAGAGGCAGAATTGTCGTCATGGCCTCTTATGTCGCCCCTGCGGGCGAATTCACCCGCGACACCAACTACATCAACACCCGCATCACCGCCGACGGACGCGACGGCTATCCGGTAGAGCCGGGCCGGTATCGGCTCATCGTCGCCCGTGCGTGCCCGTGGGCCAACCGCGCGATCATCGTTCGGCGGCTGCTGGGCCTGGAAGGTGTTCTGTCCATTGGGTTTTGCGGCCCCACCCACGACGAGCGCAGCTGGACCTTCGACCTGGACCCGGGTGGCGTCGACCCGGTGTTGAAGATCCCGCGGCTGCAGGACGCCTACTTCAAGCGCTTTCCCGACTACCCCAAGGGCATCACGGTCCCGGCGATCGTCGACATTCCGACCGGCGCTGTGGTCACCAACGACTTCGCGCAGCTGACGCTGGATCTGTCCACCGAGTGGACGGCCTACCACCGCGACGGCGCGCCGCAGTTATACCCGGAGCCGCTGCGCCCCGAGATCGACGAGGTGAGCAAGCGGATCTACACCGAGATCAACAACGGTGTCTATCGTTGCGGTTTCGCGGGCTCGCAGCAGGCCTACGAAGCGGCCTACGACCGGCTGTTCACCGCGTTGGACTGGGTCAGCGACCGCCTGGCCAACCAGCGATACCTGGTGGGCGACACCATCACCGAGGCCGACGTCCGGCTGTTCACCACCCTGGCCCGCTTCGACCCCGTTTACCACGGGCACTTCAAGTGCAATCGCTCGAAGCTGTCCGAGATGCCGGTCCTGTGGGCCTACGCGCGCGACCTGTTCCAGACGCCCGGCTTCGGCGACACCGTCGACTTCGTCCAGATCAAGCAGCACTACTACATCGTGCACGCCGACATCAACCCGACGCGCATCGTGCCCAAGGGACCGGACCTGGCCGGCTGGCTTGCCCCACACAGCCGGGAAACCTTGGGCGGCAGGCCTTTCGGGGACGGAACTCCTCCCGGGCCGCCGGTCGACGGGGAACGGGTGCCGCCCGATCACAGCGCGTAACCGGTTACTCGTCTCGCCATTCGCTGCGCGCTCGCATGTCGTCCTCGTACGCTTGTGCTTCCGCCGCCATCTGCCGGAAGGCCGAGGCGGTTTCGGGTTTGTTGAATTCTTCGTTCAACCCGGCGGGCAGCAGGCGGATCAACTCGACCACGAACTGGAGGGACCGGCCGCTGTTCAGCGCGTCCGTGATCGAGTCGATCATGTCCTGAAACTGCATGTCGCTGTTCGTCGCCGCGGCCAGTGCGAGCGTCACGGCGGCGCGGCGAGTGTCGTCGGGCCAGATCGAATCGTTGTGCGGTGGTTTCATTTTGGCCTTCGGCGGGGTGTCAGGAGGTCAGCCGCACCGACCATTCCGCATGCGGGACGGCGCGAACGGCGGTGATGTCGTTTTGTTGGCCGTCGTCGACCACCAACGTCAGCAATTGCACGACGATCCCGGTCAGCTTGCCGCGCTGCGGGTCCACCGCCGGAATGGTGACCGCGAGGCGCGAGCCCGGTCGAAACATGGTTGCGGTCGTGTTGGCGGGGTCCTCGTAGACCTGCAGCAGCCGCCAGGGTGCCCGTGCGATGGCGTCGGGAACCGAGAGTTGCACTGGGTAGTGCTCGTTGAGCGGTAGCTCGCCCTGGGTCTGCGGCGTCTGGCAGTTGTTGAGGTTGAGCACATCGCAGTACAGGTACGGCCCCACCCGGGTCAGGTGCCCATGCGTGTAGGCGCTGATCTCGGGCTGTTGGGGGCCGGTGCGGCGCACCAGCATCCACGTTCCGACCCCGACCCCGAGGCATGCCAGCGCCACCACGGCCGCGACGAGCGCGACGACGCCGCGTTTCACTCCGGCACCGCCGCCGGCCTGCCGGCGCTCCGGCGCGTGCCTTCCTGCTCGACCATGACGGGCCGATTGCCGCCGAGTCCGGGGATCAAGGAGTCGCCGCGGAAGCTGACGAGGGTCTGGGCCAGGCCGAGGATGAGCAGGGCGCTGACGGCGGTGAAGCCGACCCACAGCTCCGTGTACACCAGGACGCCGAGTGCCCCACCCAGCACCCAGGCGAGCTGCAGGGTCGATTCCGATCGCCCGAATCCCGACGCCCGCGACTCCTCGGGCAGGTCGTGTTGCAGCGAGGCGTCGAGCGAGGCCTTCGCGATGGCGCTGGAGCCCGAGGTGATCAACGTGGCGATCACCGTCACCATCAGGGTTCCCGCCACGGCGGCCGCCAGGGCGACGGCGCACACCGCCA
Source organism: Mycobacterium sp. E796 (assembly GCF_001672815.1). Taxonomy (GTDB): domain Bacteria; phylum Actinomycetota; class Actinomycetes; order Mycobacteriales; family Mycobacteriaceae; genus Mycobacterium. The sequence continues at coordinate 7,309 of NZ_LZKK01000340.1, forward strand.
CCGCGCACCGCACGACCAGCACGGCGGGCCTGCCCAGCTGTAGGCGCGCGCTGGTGAAGTTGCCGGCGAAGTTGCCGATCGCGGCGGCGGCCCCGATCATGCCCAGCATGGCCAGTTGGGCCCATCCGTTGGCTTGATGCGCCTTGGCGACGAACGCCGGGTACAGGAACAGGAAGCCCACCATCACCTTGATGGTGCAGTTGCCCCATAGCGAGGTGATGATGTTGCGGCCCAACGGTTGTCGAAGCGTTCCGCCGACCCGTTTGACCTCGTCGGGCCATCGCCGCCGTTGGTCACCGTCGCGTCGGTAGCTCAGGGTGGCCGGGACTTCACCGGCGGTCACCTCGACCCAGCGCGGGATGCGCATTGACAGGAAGGCGCCCGCGATCGTGACGGCGACGACGACGAACAACGCGCCGGGGAGCTTGAAGAGGTGGGTGCAGAGGAACTCGACGCCGCCCGCGATGGCACCGCCGGCGATGGTGCCGCCGAGGAGTCCGAACACGGTCAGCCGGGAATTGACGCGCACCAGGTCGATGGACGGCGGCATCACCCGCGGTGTCACCGCGCTGCGCAGCACGCTGAACGACTTGGACAGCACCATCATCGCCAGCGCGCACGGATAGAGCACCATCGATGGGAAGCTGCCGGTCGCGCCGTCGTAGTTCATGATCAGCAGCACCGCCAGCAGGGTGCGCAGCGCGAACGACAACGCGAGCGCCACGCGCCGGCCGTGCTGCAGGCGGTCGAGCGCCGGCCCGATCAGTGGCGCGATCACCGCGAACGGCGCGATCGTAATCAACAGGTACAGAGCCACTTTGGACTTGCTCTCCCCGCTGGCCGCGGCGAAGAACAGCGTGTTGGCCAGCGCGACGGCCATCGCCGAGTCGACCGCGAAGTTGGCGACCACCGGCCACGTCAGCGCCGTCAGGCCCGACTTGTCGGCGCCGTCGGCGGTGGCGGCCCGCTGCACCATCGAGTACATGCGGGAGCCCATTTCGCGGCTGCGCATGGCGGCGGCGCGGGTGACGGTGATGCGTTCGCTGGCGGCGGACGCGCGTGGGGTCGGACCGCTGTTGCGGTCCGGCTCGGACTCCTCGCCCAGCGGCGGGAGGTACCGGTTCGCGCTCGGCATCGGCGGCGGACGGCGCGACCGGCGATAGTCGGAGTCGTCGGCCGGGTAGTTGGCCATTCCCGGATGCTGGTTGGCCGAACCCTTGCCGTTCGGGCGGGGCCGGCGGCCCGGGTTAGCGGTCACGCGGCCCCGATCATCACGCCGGCGTCCAGACACCACTCAATTCTGTCCTATACCGGCAGGCAACAGGGCGTGGCTCGCCAACCTAGTATGGAGACGCACTGTAGGCCGATCGCCGCGAGAGGAGGGGGCAGCGTGACCGGACCCACTGAAGAGTCAGTGGAACCCGCCGCCACGACCGTGGCCGAGTGGCCCGACGAGTTGGCCGCGCTGCTCACCGGTGCGGCCGATCAGGCCAGGGCCGCCGTCGAGGAGTTCGCCGGCCCGGAGGCCGTCGGGGACTACCTGGGCGTCAGCTACGAGGATCCGAACGCCGCGACCCACCGGTTCCTGGCGCATTTGCCCGGCTACCAGGGCTGGCAGTGGGCGGCCGTCGTTGCCGCCTACCGCGGCGCGGACCACGCCACGATCAGCGAAGTCGTGCTGATCCCCGGCCCGACGGCGTTGCTGGCCCCGGAGTGGGTGCCCTGGCAGGAGCGGGTGCGACCGGGCGATCTGGGTCCCGGCGACCTGCTGGCGCCCGCGGTCGACGACCCTCGGCTGGTCCCGGGCTACGCCGCCAGCGGCGACCCGCAGGTCGACGAGACCGCCGCCGAGGTCGGGCTGGGCCGCCGCTGGGTGATGGGCCCGGTGGGCCGCGCCGAGGCGGCCGAGCGCTGGCACACCGGCGACTACGGTCCCGATTCGGCGATGGCGCGTTCGACCAAGCGGGTGTGCCGCGATTGCGGTTTCTTCCTGCCACTGGCCGGAGCGCTCGGCGCGATGTTCGGGGTGTGCGGCAACGAGCTGTCCGCGGACGGGCACGTCGTCGACAAGCAATACGGCTGCGGCGCCCATTCGGACACCCCGGCCCCGGCCGGCACCGGCTCGCCCATGTACGACCCGTACGACGACGGCGTGCTCGATGTCGCGGAGAACCCGCCGCCGGCGCAGGCCGAGGCGGAGGAGTCGCCGCCGGACGTGCCGGAGCCTCCGCAGGAGTCGCTGGAGCCTTCGCCGGAATCGCCGGAGCCTTCGCCCGAATCGCCGGAGCCCCCGATCGAGCCGACCGAACCGCGGGACTAACCCTTCTCGGCCGCGGCTTTGATCCTCGCCAGCGAGCGGTTCATTCCCTCGAGCAATTCCCGCTCGAAGTTCGCGTTCCCGCCGAAGAAGGCGTTGACCGACAGATTCGAAACGGCGGTGACGCCGTTCTCGGCGTGGCGGCTCTCGACCACCCGCGTGCCCTGACCGTTGGGCTCGAGCTCGTAGGTCCACACGGTGTGGTTCGTGTTGACCCGGAACGCCAGCCGTTTCTCGGGAACGACCTCGAGCACCGTGCTCGTGGTGGGCCAGTAAATCCGGTGGCGGCGGTTGAGGTTGACGGTGCGGGTGCCCGGACGCACTGGGCCAAGGGGCCGCATCAGGCGACACTGCGGGCTCCACTGCGGCATCCGACGGAAGTCGGATATCAGCGCCCAGACCTTGGCGGCCGGCGCGTCGATGTCGATCTGGGCTTGCAGTAGCGGGGCGACCATCGCTCCTCCCGGGTCGGGGAATCTACTTGCGGTCGAGGTAGGTTTCGAGGCCGGTCTGCGCGCCGCGAGCGCCGCGGCGCGCGGCGGCAAGTTGCAACACGAAGATGCTGGTGCCTATCACCCCGACGCCCAGCCCGCCCAGCGTCACCGGGCGCCAACTGTGCAGGGCGGGCACGACGAACGCCAGGACCGCGCCGATCAGCCAACCCACGAAGCCGACCACGACGACGGGCCACACCTCGAGCAGCGAGGCCGGCAGCGGCGGCGCCTCGGGGCCTTGGCCGGGTTCGACAGTCATCGCGATCAACATAGCCCGGCGACATGAGCACCGAAACCTCCCTAGCGCGAGCAAAGGACCAAAGTCCGTCGTTGGCCGTTTCGTATCCCGTCTTTCTCACGTTGCGTGTACCCTCGCGCCATGCCTGACAGCGATGCGCGGCTGGCGAGCGACTTGTCGCTGGCGGTCATGCGGCTGGCCCGCCAACTGCGGTTCCGCAACCCGTCATCGCCGGTGTCGCTGTCTCAGCTGTCGGCGCTGGCCACGCTGGCCAACGAGGGCGCGATGACCCCCGGCGCGTTGGCGATTCGCGAACGCGTCCGACCCCCGTCGATGACCCGGGTGATCGCTTCGCTGGCCGAGATGGGTCTGGTCGACCGCACCCCGCATCCGGTCGACGGCCGGCAGGTCCTCGTCTCGGTGTCCGAGTCGGGCGCCGAGCTGGTCAAGGCGAACCGTCGGGCCCGCCAGGAATGGCTGGCAAAGCGGCTGGCGACCCTGGACGTCGAGCAACGCGACACGCTGCGCGAGGCCGCCGACTTGATGCTGGCCCTCGTCGACGAAGGCCCGTGACCGACGGCTTGGACGTTCAGGACGTCACCGATCCCGACGACCCCCGCCTCGACGATTTCCGCGACCTGAACAGCGTCGATCGGCGTCCCGATCTGCCGACCGGCAAGGGCCTGGTGATCGCCGAGGGCGTGCTCGTGGTGCAGCGCATGCTGGCGTCCCGGTTCACCCCGCACGCCCTGCTGGGCACCGAACGCCGGTTGGCCGAACTGGAGGACGACCTGGCCGGCACCGCCGCGCCGTACTACCGCGCCTCGGCCGAGGTGATGGCGAAGGTGGTGGGCTTCCACCTGAATCGCGGTGTGCTCGCGGCCGCCCGCAGGGTGCGGGAGCCCAGCGTCGTCGAGGTGGTCGAAAACGCCCGCACTGTCGCGGTGCTCGAGGGCGTCAACGACCACGAGAACCTGGGCTCGATCTTTCGCAACGCGGCCGGGTTGGGCGTGGACGCGGTGGTGTTCGGCGCCGGGTGCGCGGACCCGCTGTACCGCCGCGCCGTGCGGGTGTCGATGGGCCACGCCCTGCTGGTGCCGTACGCGCGAGCGTCCGAGTGGCCCAACGACCTTATGTTGTTGAAAGAGAACGGATTTCGGCTGCTGGCGATGACCCCGCAGCGCGAGGCGTCCGCGCTGGCCGAGGCGATGGCCGCGGCGGTCGACGAACGCGTCGCGGTGGTGGTGGGCGCCGAGGGCCCAGGGCTGACGAGGGCCACCCTGCGGCTCAGCGATGTGTGGGTGCGCGTCCCGATGTCGCGGGGTACCGACTCGCTCAACGTCGCGACAGCGGCGGCCCTGGCCTTCTACGAGCGGGCTAGGCTCACGTGGTGAGCGACGAGTCTGTCCCCTGGGCAACGGGTTTGACGGTGTCCGCGTTCGTCGCCGCGGTCACCGGGATCGCCATCGTCGTGCTGAGCCTGGGGTTGATCCGGGTGCATCCGCTGCTGGCGGTCGGCCTGAACGTCGTGGCGGCGGGCGGGTTGGCGCCGACGCTGTGGGGTTGGCGGCGCACCCTGGTGCTGCGCTGGTTTGTGCTGGGCGCGGCCGTGGGTGTGGCGGGCGCCTGGGTGACACTGCTGGCGCTGACCGTTTCGGGCTAGGCCGCGGCTCGGGCGTTGAGTGTGAATCGTAGGCCTTGTGTGGGAGCTCAGGGCGCAAAAATCGGCCGGATCCCGCCGTCACGTCACACCGAAAGCCCTGGGCGCACAGTCAAAGCGCTGAATGCACTGCGAACGCCTAGCGGGTGGCTAGCGTTGCCCGCCTGAGCGCACACCGAGCAGCACGTCCTCCCAGGCCGGGATGACCGGCTTGCCGCGCCGGGTGTGCACCGGCTGTTCGGGCGGGGCGGGGGGCGCCGGCTTCGGCTCTTCTTCCCGTTCGAGGTGGGCGACCCGTGCGAGCGGCCGGAGGGGACGCTCGAAGTTCGGGTCGATGAGCTCGCTGGCCGCGTCGTCGATCGCGGTGACGGTGCCGCCGTGCGCACCGGGAGTGAAGCAGAAGTGCGCGATGTTGTCGGTGCGGCCGGCCTTCCAGGCGAGCTGCACGGTCCAGCGGCTGTCCTCGTTGCGCCAGGCGTCCCAGCTGAGCCGGTCGGGTTCCAGCCCCCGCGCGACCAGTGCGGTGCTGATGGTCTCCAGCAGGGTCAGCACCGCGGGCCCGTCGGCGAGCATCGGGTGCGCCGCCGTTGCCAGCTCGGTCGCGCGGGCGCGTTCCAGCAACACCGGGTGCGCGAACCGGCGTACCCGCACGATGTCCGAGCCGGACGCGGCGGCCACCTGCTCGACGGACGCGCCGGCGCGGATCCGGGCCTGAATCTCCTTGGGGCTCAGCATGTTTGTGACTTGAATGTCGAGCACCGGCTGCTCGGGTGGTGGCGACTCGCCGCGCAGGGCGGCGCGGAGTCTGTCGTCGGCCGCCAGCTTGAACCGATCCGCGGGGCCATCACCCTCGCAGATGATGTATTTGCCGTCGTCGTCGAGACCAACCACTTTGAGTACCCGCATGGCTTCTCCTCGCAGGCTCCGTCCCGCTGCGCGACGGACCCGTCAGGTCCGCACTCTAGTGCAGCTAACGCCGGTAACCCGCTCTGACACGCGGGCGGGTTGCAGGCCGATGACCGACAGGTTAAAGGCGCTCGACCACCCAGTCGACGCACTGGGTCAGCGCGCTCACGTCCTCGGGGTCGACCGCGGGGAACATCGCGACCCGCAACTGGTTGCGGCCCAGCTTGCGGTAGGGCTCGGTGTCGACGATGCCGTTGGCCCGCAAAGTCTTGGCGACGGCCGCGGCGTCGACGGCGTCGGCGAAGTCGATGGTGCCCACCACCTGGGAACGCAGCGCCGGATCGGTGACGAACGGCGTGGTGTACGGCCGCTCCTCGGCCCAGGAGTACAGCCGCTGCGACGAGTCCGCCGTCCGCTTGACCGCCCAGTCGAGCCCGCCGTTGCCCAGGATCCAGTCCAGCTGTTCGGCCATCAGAGCCAGGGTGCCGATCGCCGGGGTGTTGTACGTCTGGTTCTTCAGGCTGTTCTCCACCGCGATGGGCAGCGACAAGAAATCGGGAACCCAGCGGCCCGACGCGGCGATCGACTCGACCCGCGCCAGCGCGGCCGGGCTCATGACCGCCAGCCACAGCCCGCCGTCGCTGGCGAAGTTCTTCTGCGGCGAGAAGTAGTAGACGTCCGCCTGGGTAATGTCGACCGGCAAGCCGCCGGCGCCCGAGGTCGCGTCGATGAGGACCAGCGCGTCGTCGGAACCGGCGGGGCGGCGGACCGGCACCGCGACCCCCGTCGACGTCTCGTTGTGCGCCCACCCGATCACATCGACCGACGGGTCGCTCTGCGGCTCGGGGGCGCTGCCGGTGTCCGACTTGATGATGATGGGGTCGCCGACGAACGGGTTCTTGGCGACGCAGGAGGCGAACTTCGAGCTGAACTCGCCGAAGGACAGGTGCAGCGAGCGCTTGTCGATCAGCCCGAACGCGGCGGCGTCCCAGAACGCCGTCGCGCCGCCGTTGCCCAGGATGACCTCGTAGCCGTCCGGCACCGAGAACAGCTCCCTGACGCCGGACCGGACCCGGCCCACCAGATCCTTGACGGGCGCCTGCCGGTGCGACGTGCCGAACAGCGGCGCCGCGGTGGTGGTCAACGCCTTGAGTTGTTCGGGCCGGACCTTCGAAGGACCGGAGCCGAAGCGGCCGTCGCGGGGTTTGATGTCGGAGGGGATCTCGAGCTGGTCAGCCATGTCTGTCAGCCTAGTGAGCGCTCTGAGCGTGGCGACGCTGTGGGCCGGGCTAGCCGGTTGGGCGCGCGAGACCTGTGAGCAACGCCACACCGCTCGTGTGACCACCGGTCAGGCCACAGTGCCTCCGACCGCTCTAGAAAAATATCCGGTACCTGCGGTACTGTCTGGACATTGCACGTCCGAATGTAAACCTCGGCGGGGAGGCTTGGAATGGACAAGACGCGAATGGTCCGGCGTTGGCGGCGCAACATGGAAGTCCGCGACGACGCCGAGTACGTGAACATGCTTGCCACACTGTCCGAGGGGTCGGTGCGGCGAAACTTCAACCCGTACACCGACATCGACTGGGACTCACCGGAATTCGCGGTCACCGAGAACGACCCGCGCTGGATCCTGCCGCTGACCGACCCGCTGGGCCGCCATCCCTGGTACCAGGCCCAGTCCGAGGAACGCAAGATCAAGATCGGCATGTGGCGGCAGGCCAACGTCGCCAAGGTGGGCCTGCACTTCGAGTCGATCCTGATCCGCGGCCTGATGGAGTATGCGTTCTGGGTGCCCAACGGGTCCCCGGAGTACCGCTACTGCCTGCACGAAGCGGTTGAAGAGTGCAACCACACCATGATGTTTCAGGAGATGGTGAACCACATCGGCGCCGACGTGCCCGGCATGCCGCGCATGCTGAAGTGGATTCAACCGCTGATTCCGCTGGTGGCCGGGCCGCTGCCGATCCCCTTCTGGTTCGGCATCCTTGCCGGCGAAGAGCCGATCGACCACACCCAGAAGAATGTGCTGCGCGAGGGCAAGGAGCTGCACCCGATCATGGAGCGGGTGATGGCCATTCACGTGGCCGAGGAGGCCCGCCACATCTCATTCGCGCACGAGTACCTGCGTAAGCGAGTGCCGCACCTGTCGCGCCGCAAGCGGTTCTGGCTGTCGCTGTATGTTCCGCTCACCATGCGGATCCTGTGCTCGGCGATTGTGGTTCCGCCCAGGGCGTTCTGGAAAGAGTTCGACATCCCGCGCGAGGTTCGCAAAGACGTGTTCTTCCGTTCGCCGGAGTCGCGTCAAATGCTGCGCGACATGTTCGGGGACGTCCGGATGCTCTGCCACGATACGGGTCTGATAAACCCGCCCGCCAAGCTGATGTGGCGGCTCTGCAAGATCAACGGCAAGCCGTCGCGCTACCGCAGCGAGCCGCAGCGCCGGCACCTGTCCGCCGCGCCGGCCGCGTAGCACCCCGCGGGTTATCCATGCCGCACGTTATTACCCAGTCGTGCTGCAACGACGGGTCCTGTGTCTTCGCCTGCCCGGTGAACTGCATTCACCCCACACCGGACGAGCCGGGCTTCGCGACGTCCGAGATGCTCTACATCGATCCGGTGGCCTGCGTGGACTGCGGTGCGTGCGTGAGCGCGTGCCCGGTCGGCGCGATCGCGCCGGACAACCGGTTGGAGCCCAAGCAGCTGCCCTTCGTCGAAATCAACGCCTCGTTCTACCCCGAGCGACCCGCCGACGTGAAGCTGCCACCGACGTCGAAGCTGGCCCCGGTGATCCCGGCCGCCGAGGTGCGCGCGCGCCGTCGGCCGTTGACCGTGGCCATCGTGGGATCCGGTCCGGCGGCGATGTATGCGGCCGACGAACTGCTGACCCAACACGGGGTGCGGGTCAACGTCTTCGAGAAGCTGCCCACGCCCTACGGATTGGTGCGCGCAGGCGTGGCGCCCGACCACCAGAACACAAAGAAAGTCACGCGGCTCTTCGACCGCGTATCGCGCCACCGCCACTTCCGCTTCTACCTGAACGTCGAGGTCGGCGAGCATCTCAGCCACGCCGATCTGTTGGCCCACCACCACGCCGTGCTGTATGCGGTGGGAGCGCCGGACGATCGCCGCTTGGACATCGACGGGATGGGCCTGCCGGGCACTGGCACCGCCACCGAGTTCGTCGCGTGGATCAACGGGCATCCCGACTTCACCGATTTGCCGGTCGATCTGGGTCACGAACGCGTGGTGATCATCGGCAATGGCAACGTCGCCCTCGACGTGGCCCGGGTGCTGACGGCGGACCCGGAGGACCTCGCCCGAACCGACATCTCGGACCACGCGCTGGAAGCGCTTCGCCGCTCGGCCGTGCGGGAAGTGGTGATCGCGGCCCGGCGCGGGCCCGCCCATTCGGCGTTCACCCTGCCCGAATTGATCGGGCTGACCGGCACTTCCGAGGTCGTGCTCGACGCCGCGGACCACCAGCGTGTGGCGAGCGATCTGGCGAGCGTTTCGGATCCGCTGACCAAGAGCAAGCTGGAGATCCTGAGCAAGCTAGGCGACGCTTCGGCACCCTTGTCGCGCAAGCGAATCCGGCTGGCCTATCAGCTCACGCCCGAGCGCGTGTTGGGTGAGCGGCGCGCGACCGGCGTGGAATTCTCCGTCACCGGCACCGACGAGGCGCACCGGCTCGACGCCGGACTGGTGCTGACGTCGATCGGCTACCGCGGCAAGGCGATTCGCGACCTTCCGTTCGACGAATCCGCGGCGGTCGTGCCCAACGAGGGTGGTCGCGTCGTCGAACCCGGCTCCGGCCTACCGGTGCCCGGCGCATACGTGGCGGGCTGGATCAAGCGCGGGCCGACGGGGTTCATCGGCACCAACAAGTCCTGCTCGATCCAGACCGTCCACGCCTTGGTGGCCGATTTCAACGCCGGCCGGCTCACCGATCCGGTGGCCAAGCCGGAGGCCCTGGGCCGGCTGGTGCGGGCGCGCCGGCCTGCCGTCGTCGACTCGGCGGGGTGGCGCGCCATCGACGCCGCGGAGATCGAGCGCGGCGGCCGCGATGGCCGGCCACGCAACAAGTTCACCGCCGTCGCCGACATGCTCGCCGCGGCGGCCGCCGCGCAACCGGCGCCGCCGATGCGACGCCGGCTACTGGCCCGGCTGCGGGACTCTTAGCCCGCCTGCCCGGCCATCGCGGCTGCGATCTCGTCGGGGCTGACCTCGCGCACCGGCTGTCCCAGCGACCAGTGGTGGCCGAACGGGTCGGCGACCACGCCGTAGCGGTCTCCCCAGAACTGGTCGTCCAGCGGGGCCACCACGGTGGCGCCCGCGTCGAGCGCCCGCTGGAACTTGGCGTCGACGTCGGTGACCGTCAGGTGAATGGTGACCGGGGTTCCGCCAAGCGACTTGGGCGTCATCGACTTGCCGCCGCAGGTTTCCGGGAAGTCGTCGTTGAGCATCACCGTGAAGCCGTTGATGCGCAGCGCGGCGTGGACGAGCCTGCCGTCGGGGCCGGGCACGCGGCCCAGCTCCTCGGCGCCAAAAGCCTTGACGTAGAAGTCGATCGCCGCGGCGGCGTCGTCGACCACGAGGTGCGGGGACAGTGCCGGTTCGATGTTGATCGCCATGGTGGCCTCCTTGTTGTCGGTCTCGGATGCCAGCCCAGGCGGAGGCTGGCTCACGGTTATTGACTCGGCCCGCGACCCAAACTCATCGCGGCCGGATCCATTCAAGCGCCGGGCACCGACAACTAACGGACGCCTGCGTGACGCCGGCGCGAAGATCAGGCGTGAGTGAGAACCCGGTCCCAGCCCTCGACGTCTTCCGGGCTGCGCGGGCCCGGTCCGACATAGATGGCCGACGGGCGAACCAGCTTCCCGAGCCGCTTCTGCTCGAGGATGTGGGCGCACCATCCCGCGGTGCGACCACAGGTGAACATCGCCGGCATCATGTTGGCCGGCACCCGGGCGAAGTCCAGGATGACGGCGGCCCAGAACTCGACGTTGGTTTCGATGGCCCGGTCCGGGCGCCGCTCCCGCAGTTCGGCCAGCGCGGCCTGTTCCAGCGCGACCGCGACCTCGTGGCGCGGGGCGCCGAGCCGTTCCGCGGCCGCCCGCAGCACCCGCGCCCGCGGGTCCTCGGCGCGGTAAACCCGGTGGCCGAATCCCATCAGCTTGTCGCCGCGGTCCAGGATCGACTTGACCAGGCCGCGGGCGTCGCCGGTGCGCTCGACCTCCTCGATCATCGGCAGCACCCGCGCCGGCGCACCACCGTGCAGGGGGCCGCTCATCGCCCCGATCGCCCCCGACAGTGATGCCGCGACGTCGGCGCCGGTCGAGGCGATCACCCGCGCGGTGAACGTCGACGCGTTCATGCCGTGCTCGGCGGCCGACACCCAGTAAGCGTCGATGGCCTCGACGTGCCGCGGGTCCGGCTCGCCCTGCCATCGGGTCATGAATCGCGCTGTGACGGTGGGGCATTCGTCGATTACTCGCTGCGGAACGGCCGGCTGGTAAATGCCGCGCGCCGACTGTGCGACGTAGGACAGGGCCATCACCGAGGCCCGGGCCAGCTGGTCGCGGGCGGTGGCCTCGTCGGTGTCGAGCAAGGGCTTGTAGCCCCAAATGGGGGCCAGCATTGCCAGGCCCGCCTGCACGTCGACCCGGACGTCGCCGGTGTGGATGGGCAGCGGGAACGGCTCGGCGGGCGGCAGCCCGTGGCCGAACTTTCCGTCGACCAGTAGCGCCCAGACGTCGCCGAACGTGACCTGCTGAGTCACCAGGTCTTCGATGTCGACGCCGCGGTAGCGCAGCGCGCCGCCGTCTTTATCCGGTTCGGCAATTTCGGTGGTGAAGGCCACCACGCCTTCCAGGCCGGGGACAAAGTTTTCGGGGACAACAGTCATGGGAGAAATTCTCGCACCCCACCTACGGGCGGACGCTACCGGCCGGTAGCAACCGCCGGTAGCGTGGGCGCAATGGCTGGACCAGCGGAGGAACACCTGCAGAGGATGCGCGTCGAGTACGGGTCGGTCGAGAAGGACGGCAGCCCGGACCTGGATGCGGATTGGTTGGCCGACGGGTGGCTTGCCTTGTTCCGCAAGTGGATTGAGGACGCCGAGCGCGCCGGGGTGGCCGAGCCGAACGCGTTCGTGTTGGCCACCGTCGCCGACGGCCGGCCGGTCAGCCGATCGGTGTTGTGCAAGAGCGCCGACGAGACCGGAATCACTTTTTTCACCAATTACGACTCGGCCAAGGGCGTCGAGCTGGCGGCCACGCCGTACGCGTCGGCCACCTTCCCCTGGTACCTGCTGGGCCGGCAGGTGCACATCCGCGGCCCGGTCAGCAAGGTCGACCCGCAGGTTACGCAGGACTACTGGTCCCAGCGGCCGCGCGGCTCACAACTGGGCGCCTGGGCATCGCACCAGTCGCGGCCGATCGCCTCGCGCGCGGCGCTGCTCGAACAGCTCGACGAGGTCACGCGGCGCTTCGCCGACTCGGAGCGCGTCCCCGTTCCGCCCAACTGGGGCGGCTACCTCCTCGCGCCCGAGGTCGTCGAATTCTGGCAGGGCCGGGAAAACCGGGTGCACAACCGGATTCGCGTCGCGGGCGGGCGCGTCGAGCGCCTACAGCCCTGAATGTCGGCGCGCGCTATGAGGCCCGTCACACCCCGAGTTCGCCCCGGCTTAACCGCCGGACGGGCGCACGACCAGCGGACTCGACCCCGGGCAGGCGCGCCGCCGCCGCAACGACTACCTTCAGCAGTAAGCACCTAGTCAGGGCAGCCATACCAGCCAGAGCGCAAAGGGGTTCTCGTGGCCGACACCGACGACACCGCAACTCTGAAGTACCCGGGGGGCGAAATCGACCTGGAGGTCGTTCATGCCACCGAAGGAGCTGACGGCATCGCGCTTGGCCCGCTTTTGTCCAAGACCGGTTACACGACGTTCGACAACGGCTTCGTCAACACCGCGTCTTGCAAGAGCTCCATCACCTACATCGACGGCGACGCCGGGATCCTGCGCTACCGCGGCTACCCGATCGAGCAGCTGGCCGAGAAGTCGACCTTCATCGAGGTCAGCTACCTGCTGATCTACGGCGAGCTGCCGAACAAGCAGCAGCTGGACGAGTTCACCAACCGGATCCAGCGGCACACCATGCTGCACGAGGACCTGAAGCGCTTCTTCGACGGCTTCCCGCCCAACGCGCACCCCATGCCGGTGCTGTCGAGCGTGGTGAACGCGCTGAGCTCGTACTATCCCGATGCCCTGGACCCGGTGGACAACGGCCAGGTGGAGCTGTCGACCACCCGCCTGCTGGCCAAGCTGCCCACGATCGCCGCGTACGCCTACAAGAAGTCGATCGGGCAACCGTTCCTCTACCCGGACAACTCGCTTTCCCTGGTGGAGAACTTCCTGCGGATGACGTTCGGGCTGCCGGCCGAGCCCTACCACGCCGACCCGGAAATCGTCCGGGCGCTGGACATGCTGTTCATCCTGCACGCCGACCACGAGCAGAACTGCTCGACGTCCACGGTTCGGCTGGTCGGCTCGTCGCGGGCCAACCTGTTCACCTCCATCTCCGGCGGCATCAACGCGCTGTGGGGGCCGCTGCACGGCGGCGCCAACCAGGCGGTGCTGGAAATGCTCGAGCAGATCCGCGACAGCGGCGACGACGTCAGCGAATTCGTCCGCAAGGTGAAGAACCGTGAAGCCGGCGTCAAGCTGATGGGCTTCGGCCACCGCGTGTACAAGAACTACGACCCGCGGGCGCGGATCGTCAAGGAACAGGCCGACAAGATCCTGGCCAAGCTCGGCGGCGATGACGACCTGCTCAGCATCGCCAAGCACCTCGAGGAGGCGGCGCTCACCGACGACTACTTCGTCGAGCGCAAGCTCTACCCCAACGTCGACTTCTACACCGGCCTGATCTACCGGGCCCTCGGGTTCCCGACCCGGATGTTCACCGTGCTGTTCGCGTTGGGCCGGCTGCCCGGCTGGATCGCGCACTGGCGCGAGATGCACGACGAGGGCGACAGCAAGATCGGGCGCCCGCGTCAGATCTACACCGGCTACACCGAGCGCGACTACGCGACCATCAACGACCGCTAGTTCCGGCCACCAGACGCAAAAGCCCCCTTTTCGGCGCGAAATCAGGGGCTTTTACGTCTGCTCGCGAGGGAGGCCAGCACGGCCATCGCGGCGTTGTGGCCGCCGATGCCCGACACCGCCCCGCCCCGGCGGGCGCCCGAGCCGCACAACATGATTCGTTCGTGGGCCGTCGCTACGCCCCATTGCCGTGCGGGGGTGTCCAGCGGCTCGTCGTCGTCGGCGAATGGCCACGACAGCCCGCCGTGAAAGATGTTGCCCGCGGTCATGCCCAGCGTGCGGTGCAGGTCGAGGGTGGTCGTCGTCTCGATGCAGGGGCGACCGTTCGCTTCGCATAGGAGGACGTCCTGAATCGGTTCGGCGAGAACGGAATTCAGCGACTCCAGCACCGAGTCGGTCAGCCGGTCGCGCAGCGCGCCGGAGTAGCTGCCGTCGAACAGCGAGTGCGGGGTGTGCAGGCCGAACACCGTCATCGTGTGGGCGCCCGAGTCGCGCAGGGCTTCCGACACAATGCTGGGGTCGGTCAGCGAATGGCAATAGGCCTCGCACGGTAGCGGATTCGGGATCTGCCCGTCGGCCGCGCGCTGGTATGCGCCGTCCAGTTGGGTCCACGTCTCGTTGACGTGAAACGTCCCCGCGAACGCCTCCTCCGGTGTGACGGCGGCGTCGCGCAACCGGGGTAGCCGGCGCAGCACCATGTTCACCTTGACCTGCGCGCCCTGGGCCGGCGCGGCGGGTCGTTCGCCGAGCAGGCCGGCCAGGACCGTCGGTGTCACACCGGCCAGAACGAACCTTCCCCGGACCACGTGCTCGTCGTCGCCGCGGTGGTAGCGCACCTGGCCGTCCGGGTCGACGCCGAAAACCTCGGCGCCGGTAATTATTTCGGCGCCGTGGCCGGCGGCCGCGGCCGCCAGTGCCGTGGTCAACGCGCCCATCCCACCGACTGGGACGTCCCAGTCGCCAGTGCCGCCGCCGAGCACGTGGTAGAGGAAGCAGACGTTCTGCCGCAGCGACGGGTCGTCGAGGCGGGCGAAGGTGCCGATGAGTGCGTCGGTCGCGATCACGCCGCGCACCAGGTCGTTGCCGACCGCCTCGGCGATGGCGTGGCCGATCGGCTCGTCGATCATGGCGCGCCACGCGTCCGCAGCGGCGGGATCGCCGGCGTCGATGACGTGCCGGCGGGCCTGCTCGCGGGTGCACAGCGGCTCGAGCAGCGTCGGCCAGAGCCGCTGGGTGACCAGCCGGCAGCGTCGGTAGAACGCGGCGAACCGGGGCTCGTCCTCGGTGGCGCCGATGGCGGCGAACTGGCCGGGCCGCCCGATCAGCAGGCCGGTGCGGCCGGCGGTCGCGGGGTCGGGGGTGTAGGACGAGAATCGCCGGCCGGCCAACCGCACGCCGACCCCGAGGTCCTCGAGGATGCGCGACGGCAGCAGGCTGACGAGATACGAATACCGCGACAGTCGAACCTCGACGCCCTCGAAGGCCTGCACGGACACCGCGGCCCCGCCGACCTGCGCCAGCCGTTCCAGCAGCCGCACCCGAAGGCCGGCCCGGGCCAGGTAGCCCGCCGCGACCAGACCGTTGTGACCCCCGCCGACGATGACGACGTCGACATCCGAAGGGGACACGCTCAGCCCAGGTAGCCCTCGACCTCGTCGGGCGGACGTACCTGCGCCTCGCGCGGGTCACCGCCGGTTTCGCGCAGCGCCCGGCGCTGCCGCAGCAGGTCCCAGCACTGGTCGAGTTCGACCTCGAGCCGGCGCAGGCGATCGTGCTCCTCGTCCGTGCTGATCTCGCCGTGCTGCAGCTGTGCCCGCAGGGTCTTCTCCTCGGCGACCAGCCCCTGGATGTGTGCCAGGGTCTCGCTGTCGGTCGGTTTGTTGCCGTTGGCCATGGGTCCAGTGTGCCCGACTTGGCAGGCGTTGCCGCTCCGACTCGGTAGGCTGCATATCGCCTGGAAGATGCAAACGTCGGGGGAGCTAACCGAGGGGAGACGCAAAAGTGGGGGTAGGCACGGGTTTGCGGCATCCGGCCGCAAGCACCGACTCGGTGCCGGTGCCGGAGATTCACCGGCCCTCGGCCGGCCTGCCCTGGCTGATCGCGGTGGCGGTAATTCCGTTGCTGATAGCGGTGATCGGCTACGGCGCGTTCGACCAACCGCGGCCCGCCCACGGGGCGGGTGGCCCGGCACCGGGGCAAGGGACGTCGAGCACGTCCGCCGCTCCGAAGCTCTCCCTGGCAACCCTGTCGATCACTCGCAACGGCAACGACTTGACGCTCGTCGGCGACTTCCCCGACGACTCCGCCAAGGCGGCCCTGCTGAAGGCCGTCAAGGGCTCGCTGCCGGGCGTCAACGTCATCGACCAGATCCACATCAATCCCAACATCGATGCGCTCGATTTCGCTAAGGCCGCACCGATATTCAAAGACAGCGCCTCGATTCCCGATTTCAGTCTCGTGGCCGGCGGGGACACGATCACCCTGGCGGGCTCCGCGTCATCGCAAGACCAGAAGAACGCCGTCAGTCAGGACGCAGCGCGCACCTGGTCCACTTTGAAGGTCGTTGACAAGCTTGTGGTCAACGGGCCGGTTCCGCCGCCGGCACTGCCTGCCGCGGGACAATGCAACGATCTGCAATCGGCGATCAATGCGGTGATGGGCGGGCCGATCACGTTCGCGAACGACGGGTTCAGCCTGACCCCGCCCGACATCCAGATCCTGATTCAGGTGTCGGGCAGGCTCAAGGCTTGCCCCACCGCGCACGCGACGATCAACGGCTTCAGCGACAACTCCGGCGTCGAGGCGATCAACATCGCATTGAGCAGCCAGCGGGCCCAGCGCGTGGCCGATTTCCTGGCTGCCAACGGCGTCGCGAGCGCGGTGCTGATCGTCAAGGGTCTGGGTTCGGTCAATCCCGTCGCCCCCAACGACACGGTCGATGGTCGTGCCAAGAACCGTCGCGTCGAAATCGTTGTGAGCTAAGGAGATCCGGCATGGATTTCGTGATCCAGTGGTTGTGGTACCTGCTCGCATTCGTGGCGGGCTCGGCCGTTGCCCGCGTGATCGCCAACATCTTGAACAAGCGCGTCGTCGTTGACGAAGTCCCCGCCGTTGCGAACCGGCACGAGAGGGACGACGACTGATGGACCACGTGCACTGGTGGCTGTTCGCCCTGTCCTTCGTGACGGGGTTGGTGTTGACGCTTGCGCTGCGGGTGCGTCCCGTGAAACGTCAAGTGCCAGTGGGGGCGCCGAATGCCGGCGGGGCTACCGCGGACGCCGAGCCCGAGCGGCCCACGACCGTGATCCCCGTCGAGCAAGAGACGATGCCGGTCGCCGACGAGCGGCCAACGACGGTGGTTCGCGCCGAGCTTGATTTGTTGACGCCGAAGCCTCCCCCCGCGGAAGAGCCTGCGGCGACAAAGGTTCCGGACGCGGAAGAGCCGCCTGCGGTGATGGTTCCCGCCGAGCAACCGACCGAGGTGACGGATAATCCGCCCGGGGACGAGCCGCCGACCACGACTCCGGCCGCTGAAGAATCGCCCAAGCCCGGCCGATCCTTCCGGAGATTCCGGCCGAAGCGGGCGCGGACCGCCGAAGACCCGCCGACGGAAATTCTCCCGATCGATCGATTGGCCGAGCTGACTGAGCCTCCCGCCGACCCGGGGTCCACGGCCACGGAGATTCCCGCCGATCAAGAGCCGACCGCGGTGCTCCCCGTCGAGCCGGAGCCCGAGACCACCCAGATTCCCGTCGACCAAGAACCGCCGACGACTATGCTCCCCGTCGAGCCCGAGCCTGAGACCACGGAGATTCCCGTCGCTCCCGAGCCGCCGCCGGCGGAAGAGCCACGAAAGGCCGGGTTTTCGTTCCTGCGACGATTCTTCGCCAAGCCGGAGCCGACCGCCGAAAAGCCGTCGAGGGGCAAGCGACCGGCGGCGAAGAAGGCCCCCGCGAAGAAGGGCCGTCCGGGCGCTAAGGGGTCGACGAAGAAGACTCCCCCCGGAAAAAAGCCGCCGCTACGAAAGGTTCCGCCGGGCAAGAAGCCGCATGGCGCCAAGGCGCGCCCGGCGAAGCCGGCGCCGGTCGCCAAGCAGCCGGCGACCAAGTGGACCCCGGTGTTGCCGTACGAGCCCTACGGCCCGGGCTCCGCTCGCGCCACCCCGGATGGCGGCGGGCCGGCGGGATGGCTGGTGAAGGGCCGTTCGGATACCCGGCTCTACTACACCCCCGACGACCCGGCCTACGACCCGACCGTCGCGCAGGTCTGGTTCAAGGACGAAGCGGCCGCCGCGCGGGCCTGTTTCACGCCGTGGTGCAAGAGCTCGAGGAAGTAAACGCCAGGACCTAGGTCGGCGCGGGGATGCGCAGCAGCAAGCGCGCCCCACCGAGCGGGCTGTCCTCCAGCGACGCCGTGCCACCGTGCAGGTGCGCCTGTTGGGCCACCAACGCCAGGCCCAGGCCCGACCCCGAATGCGAGGCCGTCGACCCGCGCGAGAACCGCTCGAACACCACCTGGCGCTCGGACTCCGGGACCCCGCTGCCGTTGTCGTCGACGGCGATCTCCACCCCGGCGCGCGAGCTGACCGCCGACAGCTGGACCCGGGTCGCGCCGCCATGCTTGACGGCGTTGGCGATCGCGTTGTCGACGGCGAGGCGCAACCCCGCGGGCAGACCCACGATGATGCAGGTCGGCGAGGGTGCCAGGGAGACGTCGAGGTCGGGGTACACCCGCATGGCGTCGTGCGCCGCACGGTCGAGCAACTCGGTGATGTCGACCGGCACCTGATCGTCCGACGTCGACAGCTCGCCCTGGGCCAACCGCTCCAGCGCGCTCAGGGTGGCCTCGATGCGCGCCTGCGTGCGGATGACGTCGTTGACCACCTCTTTGCGTTGGTCGTCGGACAGGTCCAGGGTGGTGAGCACCTCGAGGTTGGTGCGCATCGCCGTCAGCGGGGTGCGCAGCTCGTGGGAGGACACCGCCGCGAAGTCGCGGGCCGATTCGAGCGCCTCCTTGGTCCGGTTCTGCTCGTCCCAGATGCGCTGCAGCATTCCCCTCATCGCCTCGGCGATCTCGACGGCCTCGCTGGCGCCGTGCACTTCGACCCGCGGCGCCTCGTCGCCCGCGTCGATCGATCGGGTCTGCTGGGCGAGCTGTTTGAACGGGCGCACCGCGAACGCGGCCAGCAGCCACGCGAAAACCGCGGAAGCGCCGATGGCGAACCCGCAGATCAGCATCACCCGGCGGTGCAGGTTATTGGTTTCCGCGAGGGTGGCGTCGTAGGTGGCGCCGACGGCGAGCGAACTCGGTCCCGGCCCGGGGATCTCCACCGTCCGGACCCGGTAGCGCACCCCGTTGACGTAGGCGTCGCCGTAGTCGACGTCGAGTTTGGGCAGCGTGACGTCCGAATTCGACTTGACCAAGTTCCCGCGCCGGATCGTCATGATCGCGTCACGGTCGTTCGGTGAGCGCGGGATTTCGTCGAGACCGCGCGGCAGGAAGGGAATCGCGAAACCGGCGGCCTCGTCGAGGCGGCGGTCCAGCCGTTCCTTGCGGTCGTTGGTGATCCCGACCCAGACGACGGCGCCGACGATGAGCACCGGAATCGCCGCGCCGATGACCGTCGCGAGCACCACCCGGGTTCGCAGCGAGGGCGTACGGGCAAAGATCCGGGACAAAAGCTTCATGATGGTTACTACATGGCTACTGCATCCGCAGCACGAACCCGACTCCGCGGACCGTGTGCAGCAGCCGGGGACCGCCGTTGGCCTCCAGCTTGCGACGCAGATATCCGATGAACACGTCGACGACGTTGGTGTCGGCGGCGAAGTCGTAGCCCCACACCAGCTCAAGCAGTTGCGCCCGGGACAGCACCGCGGTCTTGTGCTCGGCCAGCACCGCGAGCAGGTCGAACTCGCGCTTGGTCAGGTCGACGTCGACGCCGTTGACCCGAGCCCGGCGGCCGGGGATGTCGACCTCCAGCGGACCGACCGTGATGGTTTCGGAGGAAGAGGTCGCGGTGGAGCCGCGGCGGCGCAGCAGCGCCTTCACCCGCGCGACCAGCTCCGCCAGCACGAACGGCTTGACGAGGTAATCGTCGGCGCCGGCCTCCAGCCCCGCCACCCGGTCGTCGACCGAGCTGCGCGCGGATAGCACGCAGACCGGCACGTCGTTATCCATGGCCCGCAGCGCCGTGACGACGCTGACGCCGTCCAGCACGGGCATGTTGATGTCGAGGACGATAGCGTCCGGGCGCGTCTCGGTGGCGCTGCGCAACGCCTCGGCGCCGTCGACGGCCGTCGACACCTCGAATCCCGACAGGCGCAGGCCACGTTCCAGCGAGGCGAGTACGTCGGAGTCGTCGTCGACGACCAAGACCCGGGGCGAGGTGGGACCAGTGTCCATGCCGCCCATCTTGCCTGATTGTCCGCGGTGGCGGTGGGAGGCGCGGCTCAGCCGCGAGCACCGCAATCACCGGCGACGCAGGCCGCTGAGCTGGACCGCGAGCTGCCGACGCACGGCGGGGACCTGCGCGGCCAGCCGTATTCCCGAGTTGCGGATCGGGCGCAACGGCCGCGGCAGGGTGGCCATCCGGGTCAGGCGTCCGGTCAGCTTCAGCACCTGCTCGGCCCGTCGCCCCTGGGTGCTGGCGTACGCGTCCAAGGCCGTGTCGCGGCCGCCGCCCAGCACCTCGGTGAGCGCCCCGGCCAGTGCGATGGCGTCGGTGATACCCAGGTTCATGCCCTGGCCCCCGGCGGGGCTGTGCACGTGGGCGGCGTCGCCGGCCAGCAACACCCGGCCGGCCCGGTAGGTGTCGGCGACCCGGTGGTGGATGTGGAACCGCGTCCCCCACAGCAGCTCGCGGACCACCAATTCGCCGGGTCCGAAGGTGCGGGAATCCAGCAGCGCCTGCACGAATTCGACCGACGGCGTCTTGGGTGCGTCCGCGGCCGGCGCGACGATGCGGAAGATGCCGCCGGGCAGCGGCGCCACCACGGTCAGGCCTTCCTTGGCGTAGAACAAGATCACCTCGTCGCGGGGCGCCGGGCCGGCCAGCCGGACGTCGGCGAGCGCGAAGGACTCGGCGAATTCGCCTCCGGCGAACCCGATTCCGGCCCGTTCGCGCACCGTGCTGTGCATCCCGTCGGCCCCGACGACGTAGCCGGCCCGGACGGTGTCGCCGTCGTCGAAGAGGGCCGTGACCCCGTTTGCGTCCGGGGAGAGGCGCTTCAGAGTCTTGGGCCGGATCACCTGGCCACCCAGTTCGTGCAGCCGCTCCAGCAGCAGCCGTTCGGTGTCGGCCTGGGAGAGCATCAAGCTGTACGGATACTTCGTCGGCAGCGCGCTGAAGTCGACGGGGATCAGGATGCGTCGGCCCGCGCGCATGGTGAATCGCGGCGCGATCAGGCCCGCCTTGACCATCCGCCGCGCCACGTCGAGCTCTTCGAGCACCTCGAGCGTGCGCGCGTTCACGACGGCCGCGCGGGTGGTGTTCTGGCCCTCGGCCAACGCGTCCACGACGACGGCGCGGACCCCCTTGACGGTCAGGGAAGCGCCCAATGCCAGGCCGGTGGGTCCGGCGCCTACCACCAGGACGTCGGTGTCGTTCATGGTCGGCTCCTCTCTGTTCGTTAGTCAACGCTTGTTGGCATAACTCCATGCTGGCGCGTCGGAGATAGGATGTCAACACTTGTTGGCCTACACTTGTTGACATGAGGAGATCCTCGGAGCGGACCAAGGCCGCGATCCTGGCGGCCGCCCGCGAGCGCTTCGGCGCGTCCGGTTTCCAGGCGGCCACCATTCGGGCGATCGCTGCGGACGCCGGGGTCGACCCCGCGATGGTGATGCGGTACTACGGCAGCAAGGACAAGCTGTTCGCCGCGGCGGCGGAGTTCGACCTGGCCTTTCCGGATCTCACGACGGACCGCGCGCGGGCCGGGCGATCACTCGTCCGCCACTTTCTCCAGCGCTGGAAGGACGAGGCGCTGGTGATCCTGCTGCGTTCCAGCGCAACTAACGGCGACGCGGCGCAGCGCATGCAGGAGATATTCCGGAGCCAGATCCAGCCCCTGGCCGCAGCGTTCGCGCCCGCCGAGGAATCCGGGCTGCGGGCCGGGCTAATCGCCAGCCAGATCCTCGGTATGGCCCTGTGTCGCTTTGTGTTGCAGCTGCCGCCGGTCGTCGGGATGACGGACGACGAGGTTGTCGACTGGCTCGGGCCGACGATCCAGCGCTATCTCTCCGAGGCGGCGCGAGCAGACGCAAAAGCCCCCTAAACCGCCCGCTATTGGGTGCTTTTGCGGCTGCTCGCGGGCAACCCGATGTCGCGGTAGCGGCGCAGCCGCGCGGACAGCCGCTCGGCCGACGGTATTTCGCGCAGCGCGCATACCTCGGCGGCGATGGCGCGCGAAAGCCGTTGGGAAAACTCGGTCGGTTCGTCCGCGGCGTCGGGATGCTCGGGGACGATGGCGTCGACAATTCCGGACTCCAAGAGATCGGCCGACCGAATGCCCTGGGCCCCAGCAAGTTCCGGGGCATGGACGGTGTCGCGGTACACGATCGCGCTTGCGCCCTCGGGCGGCAGCGGCGCCAGCCAGCCGTGCAGCGCGGCCAGCACCCGGTCGGCGGGCACCATCGCGAGCGCGGGACCGCCGCTGCCCTGGCCCAGGAGCACCGACACCGTCGGCGTCTCCAGCGTGACGAGCTCGGCCAGGCACTGCGCGATCTGGCCGGCCAGCCCACCCTCCTCGGCCTCGGCCGACAACGCCGGCCCGGCCGCATCGATGAGCAGCACCAGCGGCAGCCGCAGCTCGGCGGCCAGCGCCATGCCGCGCCGGGCCTCGCGCAGCGACGCGGGCCCGACGAGCCCGCCGCTGATGCGCTGCTGCCCCAGCACCACCGCGGGCTGGCCGTTGAAGCGGGCCAACGCCAGCAGGGTGGTGGCCGCTTCGCCGCGGCCGGTGCCGGACAGCAGCACGCAGTCGGTGGCGCCGTGCCGCAGCAGGTGCCCGACGCCCGGCCGGTCCGGCCGTCGCGACGCCACGACGGAGTTCCACGCCGGCACGTCGGGCGTCGGTTCCGGTGCTGCCGCGCCGGGCCGCGTGTCGGGCGGATCGGCGATCACCCGCAAGGCGCGATCCAGCATCGGGCGCAGCTCGTTGAGCGCGACCACGCCGTCGATCACCCCGTGCCGCTGCAGGTTCTCCGCGGTTTGGACGCCGGCCGGGAACGGCTCGCCGTAGAGCAGCTGGTAGACGCGGGGCCCGAGGAAGCCGATCAGGGCGCCGGGCTCGGCGATCGTGATGTGGCCCAGCGAGCCCCATGAGGCGAACACCCCGCCGGTGGTCGGGTGGCGCAGGTACACCAGGTAGGGCAGGTGTTCTCGTTTGTGCAGCGTGACTGCCGCGGCGATCTTCACCATTTGCAGGAACGCGACCGTGCCCTCCTGCATGCGGGTGCCGCCCGAGCTCGGGGAGGCCAGCAGCGGCAGCCGCTCGGCGGTGGCGCGTTCCACCGCGGCGGTGATCCGTTCGGCCGCGGCGACGCCGATCGAGCCGCCGAGGAAGTCGAACTCGCACATCACGAGAGCGACGCGGCGCCCGAATATGCGGCCCTCGCCGGTCAGCACCGCCTCGTCCCGGCCGGTGGCGTCGCGGGCGTCGGCGAGCTCGCGCGCGTAGGACTCGGACACCGGCATGGCCATCGGATCGCTGTCCCAGCTCACGTAGGAGCCCTCGTCGAGCACGGCATCCTGCAGTTGTTCGGTCGTGATACGAGTCACCAGACGAGGCTATATAGGCTGGGTGAATGATCGGCGTCACCCAGACCGAAGCCGTTATGACCATCGAGCTGCAGCGTCCCGAGCGCCGCAATGCCCTGAATTCCCAGCTCGTCGACGAGTTGCGGGAGTCCATCCAGAAGGCGGCCGACGACGGGTCGACGCGCGTGATCGTGCTGACTGGCCAGGGTACCGTGTTCTGCGCCGGCGCGGACCTGTCCGGGGACGTATTCGCCGCCGACTACCCCGACCGACTCATCGAGCTGCACAAGGTCATGGACGCGGTTCCCGTACCAGTGATCGGGGCGATCAACGGCCCCGCCATCGGCGCCGGCCTGCAGCTGGCCATGCGGTGCGATCTGCGAGTCGCCACACCGGACGCGTTCTTCCAGTTTCCGACCTCGAAATACGGCCTGGCCCTTGACAACTGGAGCATCCGCCGGCTGTCTTCGCTGGTCGGGCACGGACGGGCCCGGGCGATGCTGCTCACCGCGGAGAAGCTCACCGCCGAGGCGGCGCTGCAAACCGGCATGGTCAACCGCATCGGGACGCTGGCCGACGCCCAGGCCTGGGCCGAGGAGGTCGCGGGTCTGGCGCCGCTGGCAATACAGCACGCCAAGCGGGTGCTCAACGACGACGGCGCCTACGAAGAGCAGTGGCCGGAGCACAAGGAGCTCTTCGACAGAGCCTGGGCAAGCCAGGACGTGATCGAGGCGCAAGTCGCGCGGATCGAGAAGCGGCCACCGAAGTTCCAGGGAGCCTGACAGTCATGCCGCGGGGGGCGCTGCGACTGGCCGCCGGCACGGCCTCGCTGGCGGTCGGCAGTTGGTTGGTGCGTGCGCTGCACGGCGCGCCGGCCGCCCTCGGTGCGTCACCGGCCTCCATCCGCGCGGTGGCCGAGGGGTCGCCGCACTATTCCGACGGCGAATTCGTCAACCTCGACCCGGCGTCCATCTACAAGATGGACCGCGAAGAACTGCGCCTCATCGTTTGGGAGTTCCTGGGTAACCGCGGCGGCAGCCGTCCGCGCGCACCGATCCCGCTGGCCGCCCCGGAAATCTTCGACGGGGACGCCGCCCGGCTGGCCGTCAGCTGGTTCGGACACTCGACGGCGTTGCTGGAAATCGACGGCTACCGCGTGCTGACCGATCCGGTGTGGAGCAATCGATGCTCGCCGTCGGACACCGTCGGACCCCAGCGGCTGCATCCGCCGCCGGTGCAACTGGAGGGGCTGCCCGCCGTCGACGCGGTGGTCATCAGCCACGACCACTACGACCATCTCGACATCGACACCGTCATGACGCTGGCACACACCCAGCGGGCCCCGTTCTTCGTGCCGCTTGGTGTCGGCGCCCACCTGCGTGCGTGGGGGATTCCCGAGCACCGCATCATCGAACTCGACTGGCATCAAGGCGCCAAGCTCGACCAGCTCACGGTGATTTGCATGCCCGCGCGGCACTTTTCGGGCCGCTTCTTCGACCGCAACACCACGCTGTGGGCGTCCTGGGCCTTTCTTGGTCCCCGCCACCGCGCCTATTTCGGCGGCGACACGGGCTACACCAAGAGCTTCACGCAGATCGGGGCCGACCACGGCCCGTTCGACCTGACCCTGCTGCCGATCGGCGCCTACAACACCGCGTGGCCGGACATCCACATGAACCCCGAGGAGGCGGTCCGCGCGCACCTCGACGTCACCAATTCGGGGTCGGGGCTGCTGGTGCCCATCCACTGGGGGACCTTCCGGCTGGCGCCCCACCCGTGGGCCGAACCCGTCGAGCGTTTGCTGGCGGCGGCGGACCCCGCCCGGGTCGAGGTGGCCGTGCCGTTGCCCGGCCAGCGCATCGATCCCGCCGCACCGCGGAGGTTCAATCCGTGGTGGCGACTCTGACCCGCTAGAGCTCTTGCTGGCGGCGCTCGTACACCGTCACCCGATCGTGTTGGCCCCACCACTGCACCGGCTGATGGGAATCGACTTCGGCCCAGTCGGTTTCGAGTATCCGGTGCATGCGATCGTCGCCGGTGGCGCCGCCCTGGCCATCGCCGACGTAGATGACGCGATTTCCTTTGTAGGCCAGCAGGATTCGCGCACCGACGTCCTGACCGTGGGGCGGCCAGGAAAGGAGCAGCGTCCGCTCGGGGTGTGACGCCGCCGCTTCGGCGCAGTCCTTCGCGACGACTGGGACGTGCTGGACTTCGTCGTGCCATCCGTTGGTGGCCAGACCCGCGCCCGGGTTGAGGTCGTAGCAGACGACGCCGACGCCTACCTGCGCGAGCAGGTAGGCCCAGTAACCCGTCCCGGCGAGCGGATCGACGAGGCCGCCGTCGGCGTGCTTCGCGACGAACGTCACGGTGTCGGGGTCGGGAATGGTCCAGCAGTACTTACGGACGAGCAGCTGCCGGTTCGGCGCGCGCGCCATGCTTTCTTCGACGCTTCGGTCCAAACGGAACTCACCGACCACGGGGTTACCCCGAAAGCTGTCGGCCTCGACGCAATCCCTGACGGCGTCCCAATAGGGATTGTTGATGTCCGAATCGTCCGTGTCGAAGACCTTTCGTGCGCTGTCTTGCAGACAAATGTTGCGCCGCGTCGTGTCCGCGGCGGGTCCGGAATGTTAAATCGAATGTCGTTCCGGCGGCCATCGTCGCCAGGCTAAAGTGTGCGGCCATGACGAAACGCGCGGCGACCGCGGCGTCGCTCGCTTTGCTCGCGTTAACGGGGTGTGGGCCTGCGCGTCCGGTGTCCAGCCCGCCGCCCGCGGTGTCCGACGCGCCGCCCAACGAGGTGTCGGGCCTGACGATCCCCGCCGGTCGGATCGACGAGGCCGTGGCGAAGGTCGACGGCCTGGTCGGCGACCTGATGAAAGGCACCGGCATCCCAGGGATGGCCGTAGCCATCGTTCATGGCGGTAAGACAATATACGCCAAGGGTTTTGGGGTCAGGGATACCAGCAAGGGCGATGCGCAGGACAACAAGGTAGACGCCGACACGGTCTTCCAATTGGCGTCGGTATCCAAGTCGGTCGGTGCGACGGTAGTGGCGCACCAGGTCGCCGGCAACGCCGTCACCTGGGACATGCCCGCGGTGTCCAAGCTGCCGTGGTTCGCGCTGAGCGACCCGTACGTCACCAGCCACGTGACCATCGCCGACCTGTACTCGCACCATTCCGGACTGCCCGACCACGCCGGTGACAAGCTGGAGGCCCTGGGCTACGACCGCCGGCAGGTGCTCGAGCGCCTGAAGTACCTGCCGCTGGCGCCGTTCCGGAACAGCTACGCCTACACCAACTTCGGGGTGACCGCGGCCGCCGAGGCCGTCGCGGCCGCGGCGGGCAAGCCGTGGGAGGACCTGTCCGCCGACGTGCTGTACCGCCCGCTGGGGATGACGGCGACGAGTTCGCGGTTTGCCGACTTCATCGCCAGGCCCGACCACGCCGTCAACCACGTCAAGGTCGGCGACAAGTGGGAGCCGCGCTTCCAGCGCGATCCGGATCAGCAGTCGCCCGCGGGCGGGGTGAGCTCGTCGGTCAACGACATGGCGCACTGGCTGATCATGTTGCTGGGCAACGGGACCTACCAGGGACAGCGGATCGCCTCGCCGGAAGCCCTGCTGCCTGCCACCACCGCGCAGGTGATCGCCTCTCCCGCGACGACGCCGAAGGCCCGCTCCGGCTTCTACGGCTACGGATTCAACGTGTCGGTCACCTCGTCGGGCCGGACCGAGTACAGCCATTCCGGCGCGTTCTCGTTGGGGGCGGCGACGAATTTCGTGGCGCTGCCGTCGGAGGATTTGGGGATCATCGCGCTGACGAACGCCGCGCCCATCGGGGTGCCGGAGACGCTGACCGCCGAGTTCATGGATCTGGTTCAGTACGGCGAGGTTCGGGAAAACTGGGCCGAGGTGTACAAGCAGGTGATCGGCTGGATGAACAACCCGGAAGGATCGCTGGTCGGAAAGCAGCCCCCGCCCAACCCGGCCCCGGCGCGACCGCTGCGCGACTACGCCGGCGTCTACGCCAGCGACTGCTGGGGCCCGGCCGTCGTGACCGAGCGCGATGGCGCGCTGCAGCTGTCGCTGGGGCCGAAGAATCAAACGTTCACGTTGACACACTGGGACGGCGATACCTTCACCTTCCCCGTGATGGACGAAAACGCCCCGCCTGGAACGATTTCCAAAGCTACATTTTCTGGTTCGCCGGCAACCACCGTGAACCTGGAGTACTTCGACTCCGACAAGTTGGGGACCTTCACCCGATGATCGCGGGCCTCACCGACGCCGAGGTGGCCCGGCGGGTAGCCGAGGGCAAGAGCAACGCCGTCCCCGAACGCGCCACTCGAAGCGTCGCGGCCATCGTCCGGGCGAACGTCTTCACCCGCATCAATGCGATTCTCGGCGTCCTGCTGGTTATCGTGCTGGCGACGGGTTCGGTGATCAACGGGCTGTTCGGCCTCCTCATCATCGCCAACAGCGTCATCGGCATGGTGCAGGAAATCCGGGCCAAGCAGACTTTGGACAAGCTCGCGATCGTCGGGCAGGCGAAACCGTTGGTGCGCAGGCAATCCGGGACCACCACGCTGGTGCCGGGCGAGGTCGTGCTCGACGACATCATCGAGCTCGGCCCCGGCGACCAGGTCGTCGTCGACGGCGAGGTCGTGGAGGAGGAGAACCTCGAGGTCGATGAGTCGCTGCTGACCGGCGAGGCCGACCCGATCACCAAGGCCCCGGGGGACGCGGTGATGTCCGGCAGCTTCGTCGTCACCGGCATCGGCGCCTACCGCGCCACCAAGGTCGGCCCGGAGGCATATGCCGCCAAGCTCGCCGAGGAGGCCAGCAAGTTCAGCCTGGTGAAATCCGAACTGCGCAACGGGATCAACCGGATCCTGCAGTTCGTCACCTACTTGCTGGTGCCGGCCGGCCTGCTGACCATCTACACCCAGTTCTTCACCACGCACGCCGGCTGGCGGCAATCGGTGCTGCGGACGGTGGGCGCGCTGGTGCCAATGGTGCCCGAAGGCCTGGTCTTGCTGACGTCGGTCGCGTTCGCGGTCGGGGTCATTCGGCTCGGCCAACGCCAATGCCTGGTGCAGGAATTGCCCGCGATCGAGGGACTGGCGCGCGTCGACGTGGTGTGCGCCGACAAGACCGGCACCCTGACCGAAAGCGGCATGCGGGTTTCCGAGGTCGTGCAGGTCGCGCCGTCCGAACCGGTCGCCGACGCGCTGGCCGCGCTGGCCGCGGCCGACCCGCGCCCCAACGCAAGCATGCGGGCCATCGCCGAAACCTACGACGGGTCCCCGGGGTGGATCCCCACTGCGACAGCGCCTTTCAAATCGGCCACCAAGTGGAGCGGGGTGTCCTTCGGCGACCGCGGCGACTGGGTGATCGGCGCGCCCGACGTGCTGCTGGATCCGGCGTCGGAGGCCGCCGAACGGGCGGAGGGCATCGGGGCCCAAGGGCTGCGGGTGCTGCTGTTGGGTCGAGCCGAGGTGGCCGTGGATCACCCCGACGCGCCGGGACGGGTCACGCCGGTCGCGCTGGTGGTGCTCGAACAAAAGGTGCGCCCCGACGCCCGCGACACCCTGGAGTACTTTGCCGCCCAAGATGTTTCGGTCAAGGTGATCTCGGGCGACAACGCGGTGTCGGTCGGGGCCGTCGCGGGCAAGCTCGGGCTGCGCGGCGACACGATGGACGCGCGTCAACTACCTACGGACCCGGCCCAATTGGCCGATGCGCTGGACAGCTATACCACGTTCGGACGGGTGCGGCCCGACCAGAAGCGCGCCATCGTGCGGGCGCTGCAATCGCACGGCCACAGCGTGGCGATGACCGGCGACGGCGTCAACGACGTGCTGGCGCTCAAGGACGCCGACATCGGCGTCGCGATGGGCGCCGGAAGCCAGGCGTCGCGCGCGGTCGCGCAGATCGTGTTGCTGGACAACAGGTTTGCCACGCTGCCGTATGTCGTCGCCGAGGGCCGGCGGGTGATCGGCAACATCGAGCGGGTCGCCAACCTGTTCTTGACCAAGACGGTGTACTCGGTGCTGCTGGCGCTGTTCGTGGGCATCGAATGCCTGCTCGCCAAGCCGCTCAACGCCGACCCGTTGCTGTACCCGTTTCAGCCGATCCACGTCACCATCGCGGCGTGGTTCACCATCGGGATCCCGTCGTTCATCCTGTCGCTGGCACCCAATAATGAACGCGCGTACCCGGGGTTCGTGCGCCGGGTGGTGTCGTCGGCGCTGCCTTCCGGGCTCGTCGTCGGCGCGGCGACATTCGCCTCCTACCTGGTGGCCTACCACGGGCGTCATGCCACGTTCCGCCAGCAGGAGCAGGCGTCGACGGCCGCGCTGATCACGTTGCTGGTGACCGCGCTGTGGGTCCTCGCGGTGGCGGCGCGGCCCTACCAGTGGTGGCGGGTGGCGCTGGTCGCGTTCTCCGGCGTGGCGTACGTGGTGATCTTCAGCCTCCCGCTGGCGCAGGAGAAGTTCCTGCTTGACCCGTCGAACACGGTGGTGACCTCGACCGCGGTCGGCATCGGCGTGCTGGGCGCCGCGGCGATCGAGGCGACGTGGTGGATCCGGGCCCGGATGTTGGGGGTGCGGCCGCGGCTGTGGCGGGAGCCGGTGACGGCCGCCAAGTAAAATTCCGGGCGAATCCTCGGGGAAGGGGCGTGAAGATGGGATTCCTGGACAAGGCGAAGGACCTGTTGGCGCAGAACGCCGACAAGGTCGAGATGGCGATCGACAAGGCCGGCGAATTCGTCGACGACAAGACGCAGGGCAAGTACTCCGACACCATCCACAAGGTGCAGGAAGAGGCGAAGAAGGCCGCCGATTCCGCTGCCACCGGCGACCAGAACTAGAGCGCATGGCGAAACTCTCCGGATCGATCGACGTACCACTGCCGCCCGAGGTGGCCTGGAAACACGCCTCCGACCTGTCCCGATACAAGGAATGGCTGACCATCCACCGGGTGTGGCGCAGCACGTTGCCCGACGACATCGAAAAGGGGACGGTCGTCGAGTCGATCGTCGAGGTCAAGGGCATGTACAACCGGATCAAGTGGACGGTGGTGCGCTACAAGCCGCCGGAAGGCATGACGCTGAACGGCGACGGCGTCGGCGGCGTCAAGGTGAAGCTGATGGCCAAGGTGCGGCCCGCGGACGAGGGGTCCACCGTCGGCTTCGACGTGCACCTCGGCGGTCCGGCGCTGTTCGGGCCGATCGGCATGATCGTGGCCGCCGCGCTTCGCAGCGACATCAACCAATCGCTGCGGAACTTCGTCAGGGTGTTCACCGCCGCCGACCCGCACACGAACGGTGACGGCGGCGTCCGTCGCTGAGCGGCCCGATGAGTTTCCGGACCGGTGACAGTCCATATGTGTGCACCCCGATCACGGGGCCAGGACACATCAGGAGGAGATCATCGTGCCCATTCGTGACGGCGCGCCGCTGGGCGCTCCCTGTTGGATCGACCTGACGACGTCGGACCTGGACCGCGCCAAAGACTTCTACGGCACGGTGTTCGGGTGGACGTTCGAGTCCGCCGGACCCGAGTACGGCGGATACGTCAACGCGGCCAAGGACGGTCGCCCCGTCGCCGGCCTGATGGCCAACCGCCCCGAGTTCGGGTCGCCGGACCAATGGGCCACCTACTTCCACACCGGCGACATCAACGCGACCGTGTCCGCGATAACCGCGGCGGGCGGCACGCTGTGCATGGGACCCCACGAGGTGCCGGCCAAGGGCCACATGGGGGTGGCGACCGACCCGTCGGGCGCGTTCTTCGGGCTGTGGCAACCGCTCGAGCACCGCGGCTTCGAGGTGATCGGGGAGGCCGGCTCCCCGGTGTGGCACCAGCTGACCACGCGCGACTTCCGCGCTGCGCTCGACTTCTACCGTGAGGTGTTCGGCTGGCGCACCGAGCTGGTTTCCGACACGGACGAATTCCGCTACGCCACCGCGTCATTCGACGGTCAGCAATTGCTCGGCGTAATGGACGGCACCAGCTGCCTGCCCGAGGGCGTTCCGTCGAATTGGAGCGTTTTCCTCGGCGCCGAGGATGTCGACAAGACGCTGCAGGTGATCGCCGATAACGGGGGCGCCGTGGTGCGGGCCGCCGAGGACACCCCGTACGGGCGGTTGGCCGCGGCGACCGACCCGACCGGCGTCGTCTTCAACCTGTCGTCGCTGCAGAGCTAGCGGGCGTTAATCACACCGGCGCAGGGGCGGGTCGGCTAATCTTCCCCTTGTGACTCGCCGCCTGCGTCCCGGTTGGCTGGTCGCGCTTTTCGCCCTGCTCATCTCGGCCAGCGCCTGGATGCCGTGGCTGACGACGGCGGCGGGCGGTGGGGGTTGGGCCAGCGCCATCGGCGGGACGCACGGCAACTTGATACTGCCGAGGGGCTTCGGCGCGGGACAGCTCATCGTGTTGCTGTCCTCGACGCTGCTGGTGGCGGGGGCGATGGTGGGCCGCGGCCTGTCGGTGAAGGCCGCTTCGATTGCGGCGCTGGTCATTTCGCTGCTGATCGTCGGGCTGACGGTGTGGTACTACAAGCTCAACGTCAACCCGCCGGTATCAGCGGAATACGGTCTTTACGTCGGCGCCGTCGCCGCGGCCTTCGCGGTGGCCTGCTCGCTCATGGCGGTGATCACGGCGCTGGCTTCGAGCCGGTGACGTTCAGCCCGACGGGAACTGGTGCTTGCCCGAGCCGGCGCTCTCCTCGGGCTCGTTGACGCCGAACACGAACGGCGCGAACACGACTTCGCGCCCGTCCGGGTCGCGGTAGGTGACCGCGCCCGTCGCCTCCCAATACGGGTGCTGCTGCACGGGCGCCAGGCCCGCCGCCTGCAGCCGCGCGATCGCGGCCTGCTGCGCCTGTCGGTCGGGAAAGTACAGGCACAGCTGCTCGTGGGGGTCGACGGCGACGGGCTCGGCCGCCTCGACGATCTCCAGCGTCAGGTTCCAGCTGGGCAGGCCGAAGATGGCGCCGTTGCTGCCGTAACTGGCCTCGAACGTCTCGTAGAGCGGCAGCCCCACCAGCTCACGGTAAAACCGCACGGTCTCTTCGAAGTTCGACGAGCGCCGGGCGAAGCGGAGGCCGCCGAGCGGCGCCAACTGCGGGGGCCAGTGCGTGTGCCGGCGGCGGGATCCGTGGGACATCGTCACAGCCCCACCGCGCTGGCCGCCGAGTCCGCGGTATGCCAGCGGCGCAGCTGATCGCCGGGCGCCCATGTCGAATGCGTGCCGCTGGAAATGCGTTCCGGGAGTTGGAGTTTGCACACCGGGCCGTCACCGATGCACGCGGCGTCGAAGACCAGGCAGTACGAGGCGTCGGCATTCATGTCGGTGGTCAGCGTGACCAGGTAGCCGTCGTCCTCACCGCTCCCGCCCACCCGCGGCGCCATCGCGGTCTCGCTTCCGTAGACGCCGTCGCCGAAGGAGATGCCCTCCTGGTTCCCGGTGAGCACGTCGTGTTTGACCAGGCCGTCGAACAGGAACCAGCCCGGTTTGCCGGTGGCGGCGTAGGTGTACCGGTAGGCGCTCGTGGCGTAGTCGGGGTTGATCGTCCCGAATTCGGTGATCGATTCCGACAGCTGCTCTTCGATCACCGCGCCGGTGGCCAGGTTGAAGCGCCACCGGTGCAGCCGGGCCTGCAGCCGATCCAGAGCCAGGAACCGAAAGAGCTTCTCCCACTTGGTTCCGCCGGTATCGAGCGGTTGGGGATCGCCCTCGAAGAAGCCGTCGAGTACGATCTCGTCGCCGTCCTCGTAGGCGTTGACGAAGTGCAGCACGAAGGTCGGGTCCGCCTCGAACCATCGGATGTCGCCCGTCGAGCCCCGGCGGGGGAGCACGGCGAAGCGCGACGGGATGTCGGGGTAGAAGCGCGGCAGGTGCACGTCGTGCTCGAGCAGACGCGGATCCCAGAACAACGGGAAATCGTTGAGTATCACGTAGTTTTCGGTGAAGGCCATGTCGTGCGGGAGCCGCGGTCCCGGCAGCGGGATGTCGACGTAGTGGACCAGTTCGTCGCTCTGGTCGACCACGCCGTAACGCATGTACGGCTCCTGCTTGCTGTAGTTGAAGAACAGCAGCTCGCCGGTTTTGCTGTCGACCTTGGGATGCGCCGACACGCCCCAGTCAGTGGGGAAGCGCCCGTTCCAGGTCTCCTTGCCGATCGTGTTGGCCGAGTACGGATCGACCCGGTACAGGTCGCCGCACTGATAAAAGCTGGTCAGCGCGATTCCCCGGTGCACGATCACGTCGGTGCTCGATGCGTCCTTCATCCGGGTGCGAGCGCCCCAGCCGTCCTCCCGCTTGGTCAGTTGCACGGCCTCGGCCAAACCCGGCCACAGCGGCTCGCCGGCCTCGTTCTCTGCCAGGAAACCGTCCGTCTGGATAAAACGGTTGCGGTAAAAGGCTTTTCCGTCCCGGAAGCCGACCACGTGCAGCATGCCGTCGCCGTCGAACGGGTGGTAGGTCTTCAGCGCCGGGTGCAGCGGATTCTCGGTGTTGCGCAGGTAGATGCCGTCCAGGTCGCGGGGGATTTCCCCCTCCACGGCGGTCAGGTCGTCGGCGTCCCACTCCGTCGTCTGCGGCCGCCAGGGGCCGGTCCGGTAAGGATGGTCGTCGTCTTCGGGCAGGGTGGACAGGTACTTGCCGACGATCTCAACATCCATGGTCACGAACCCCTGGTTGTGGTCACTACGAAGCTGACGGTGGTGGCGGTGCTGCCGCCGAAGTTCAGGGTGCCGAAGGTCTTCGCGCCCTCGACCTGATAGTCGCCGGCCGCGCCGCTGACCTGTCTGGCCGCGTCGAGCAGCATCCGAACACCGGACGCGCCGACGGGGTGGCCGCCGCCGATCAGTCCGCCGCTGGGGTTGATGGGCAGCCGGCCGCCGATCTCGATCTCGCCGTTTTCGATGGCCTTCCAGGATTCGCCCGGGCCGGTGAGCCCGATGTGGTCGATGGCGAGATACTCGCTGGGTGTGAAGCAGTCGTGCACCTCGAACCCGTCGAGGTCGTCGAGCGTCACGCGGGCCCGGCGCAGGGCGTCGAGGACCGCCGCCCGCACATGGGGCACCACATAAGGATCGTCGGCGGCGCGGTCGAGTTTTTGCCGCAGACCCAGCCCGACGGTGCGGTGTCCCCACCCATCGATGCGGCCGATCGCGCGTGCGTTCGGGTGGTCGCGCAGGTATGCGTCGTTGACCAAGACCACTCCCGCGCCGCCGTCGGTCATCTGGCTGCAGTCGAACCGGCGCAACCGGCCCTCGGTGATCGGGTTGGTCGCGTCGTCGTCGGTGATCGGGTCGGGCACCGTCCAGCCGCGCGTTTGGGCGTTGGGGTTGCGCCGCGCGTTGGTGAAGTTCAGCTGCGCGATCGCCCGCAGGTGCGTGTCGTCCAGGCCGTAGCGCCGGTCGTACTCGTCGGCGATCTCGGCGAACATCGACGGCCACAGGTAGCGAGCGCCGGCGCCCTCGTGTCCGGTCCATGCGGCGGCGCCGAGATGCTGGGCGGCGGTGTCACCCGGCACCGTCTTCTCCAGCTCGATGCCCACCACCAGCGCGGTGTCGTAGGCGCCCGCCCGCAGATCTGCCATCGCCGACAACGCCGCGACGCTGCCCGACGCGCACGCGGCCTCGTGCCGCGAGGCCGGGGTGTCCCAGAGTTCGTCGCACACCGTGGCCGGCATCGCCCCGAGGTGACCTTGGCCGGCGAACATCTCGCCGAACGCATTGCCGACGTGCACGACGTCGATATCGGCGGCGTCGACTTTCGCCGCGGTGAGCGTTCCGTCGACGATTTCGGCGGTCAACGAGGCGAAGTCGCGGCCCTCCCTGGTGAGGTTGCGAGCGAAATCGCTTTGGTAGCCGCCCAGTATCCACACGCCCGTCGAGCCGTCCATATGCCGCACGCTACTCCTGGACGGTTCGGCCGAGTGGCCAAAAAGGGACGGCCCCGTCGGCTCTCGGGCTGAACCGACGGGACCTAGACAAACGCGAAGGCCGGCCGACGCGCTCGCCTCTTTTGGAACATTGCCGCCCAGCGTGATCGACAAACAATTTGGCTCAACCTGACAGCCGATCGCCAGAACCCGCGCTGAACTGGGGAAATTTGGCTTTGCGCTGTTCAGGGCGCTGCGGCGTCTCGCGCGGGCTCGGTCGGCCGCTGCTGGAGGGCTTGGGCGTCGGCGCGGTCGAGGGTCGCCAGGTCGATGCCCTTGGTCTCGCGGGCGGCCAGCGCGGACACGGCGCTCACGGCCGCGGTAGCCGCCAGGTACCAAGAAATCGGCACCGAGGAGTTGTAGGTCTCCAGCAGGCGAACGGCGATGATCGGTGCCAGCGAACCGGCGACGATCGAGGTGACCTGGTAGCCGAGCGACACCCCGGAGTAGCGCATCCGGGTCGGGAACATCTCCGCCATGGCCGCCGGCTGGACGGCGTACATGACGCCGTGGAACACCAGGCCGATGATGACGGCCGCCAGGATGATCGCGTTGCGGCGGGTGTCCATCATCGGGAAGGCGAAGAACCCCCAGGTGCACGCGCAGACCGCGCCCACGAAATAGATTGGGCGCCTGCCGAATCGGTCGCTGAGGCTTCCGGCCAGCGGGATGACCACGAAGTGCACGGCGTGCGCGATCAGCAACCACGACAGGATCGCCTTCGTGTTGGTATGCACGTGGACTTTGAGGTAGGTGATGGTGAAGGTGACGACGAGGTAATACATGGTGTTCTCACCGAAGCGCAGGCCCATGGCGGTGAAAACGCCGCGCGGGTAGCGCCTTAAGACCTCGATAGCGCCCAACTGTCTGGCCTTGGTGCGGTCGACCTCCCGTTGCGCCTCGAGGAAGATGGGCGCGTCGGTCACCTTCGTGCGGATGTAGTAGCCGATCAGCACGACGACCGCGGACAACCAGAACGCGACGCGCCAGCCCCAGCTCAAAAACGCCGCGTCGGACAGCGTCCAGGTGAGACAAAGCAGCACGATGGTGGCCAGCATGTTGCCGCCGGGCACGGCCGCCTGGGGCCAGCTCGCCCAGAAGCCGCGGCTTTCCTTCGGGCTGTGCTCGGCGACGAGCAGGACGGCGCCGCCCCATTCGCCGCCGACGGCGAAGCCCTGGAGGAAGCGCAGCACCACCAACAGGGTGGGCGCCCAGTAACCGACCTGGGCGAAGGTCGGCAGGCAGCCCATCAGCACGGTCACGGCGCCGACCATCAGCAGGCTGAACTGCAGCAGCTTCTTGCGGCCGTACCGATCGCCCAGTTGGCCGAAGACGAGGCCGCCGAGCGGGCGGGCGGCGAAGCCGACGGCGTAGGTCACAAAGGAGGCGAGGATCGCGTCGAGCTCGTTGCCGCCGCGCGGAAAGAACACCTTGCTGAACACCAGCGTGGCCGCTGTCCCGTAGAGGAAGAATTCGTACCATTCGACGACGGTGCCGGCCATCGACGCGGCGACCACGCGGCGAAGAAAGGTCCGGCTCTGGAATGGGTCCTGCTGCAACTGATTAGGGACACTCACCGGATGTCCTCCTAGGTGGACCGCCCGCGAGGGCGCCGACCGCGTGTGCTGGCGGAAGGGAGCGTACCGCGCTTTGGTTACGGATCCCGTACGGCGAGCAGACGCAGAATCGCACGCACGAGGCTCGTACAGTGCGATTCTGCGTCTGTTCGGCAGAAAACGCTGCGCCGGCGAAACCGATGAGTTGCGACACGGTCACGGATGCATACCTATCCGCTGATCGCTGGTCACATTAGCCCCGTTAATCACTATCGTCACATGAGCCAGCTGCGGACGTCAATTGCGACGGCCCGCTCCCGGGAAAGGTGTGACATTGACGGCGATTCCCCGGATCGTGTCGTTATCGATGGCGTCGGCGACCGCCCTCGGTTTCTTCGTCGTGGTCGGCCCCGTGCCGACGGCGAACGCCACTCCCTGCAGCGCGCCCGAAGCGAACGCCGACCCCCCGGCGGCGGAACGACGCCGGCCTGGGGCTGGATCGGCGCGGAGTAGCGCTGGCCGCCCGTCGTTCCCGGCTTGAGCAACGAGGAGATCAGCGGACCCAGCTTGGGCAGCGGCGCCTGGTCGTTCGCGTGAGTGGGCCGACGTCCGGTCGGCGGTTGGACGCCGGGCTTCCCACAAGTGCCGAACGCGGCCCCGGTCCAGCCGCAGCCGGCCCCACAGCCGGCGGCGCAGCCGGCGCCACCGCCCCCGGCCAATATCGCGGGGGCACCGACGTCGCTGGTCGACTGGGTGACCGGACCAAACGGCCCGAACAAGACCCTCGAGCGATTCAGCATCTCGGGGACCGACCTCGGGATCATCTGGGACAACGGCGACCCCGTCAACCGCCAGGTGCTCATGGCCTTCGGTGACACGTTCGGCTATTGCAAGGTCCGCGGTCAGCAATGGCGATACAACACCTTGTTCCGCAGTTCGGACCGCGATCTGTCGCACGGAATCCACATCGCCGACGGGGTGCCCAACGATAGGTATTCCGGCTCACCGGTGTGGGCGTCCAACCTGTCCAAGCAGGTTGTCAACACCATCCACAAGGCGCCGCACGAGACGGGCATCATCCCGACCACCGCCATGTCCCTGGGGCGAACCCAGTACATGAGCTACATGTCCATCCGGCAATGGGGCCGGGACGGGGAATGGCAGACGAACTACTCCGCCATCGCGAGATCCGTTGACAACGGCCAGAACTGGGGGATCTTCCCCAGCAGCATTCGCACCGCATCGCCGGACGCCATCCCCGGCGTTCCGTTCACGCCGGGGAATGAGAATTTCCAGATGGGCGCGTTCATGAAGGGGAACGACGGTTACATCTACCAGTTCGGCACCCCGTCGGGGCGCGGCGGCGCGGCGTTTTTGTCGCGGGTTCCCCCGAATTATCTGCCCGACTTGAGCAAGTACCAGTACTGGAACGGTGACAACGGCGGACATTGGGTCGCCGCCAATCCCGGGGCGGCGACGCCGCTGTGGCCCGGGCCGGTCGGGGAGATGTCGGCGCAGTACAACAGCTACCTCAAGCAGTACCTGGTGCTCTACACCAACGGCGGCAGCAACGACGTCGTGGCGCGGACCGCGCCGACGCCGACCGGACCGTGGAGCGGGGAGCAACCGCTAGTGTCGTCGTTCCAGATGCCGGGCGGCATCTACGCGCCGATGATCCATCCGTGGTCGTCGGGGCGGGATCTCTACTTCAACCTGTCGCTGTGGTCGGCATACGACGTGATGCTGATGCACACCGTTCTGCCATAGTGGCGATCGCAAGCGCGGCGTAGCCGGGCGTAGCGGGTCGCCACCAT
This sequence comes from Mycobacterium sp. E796, assembly GCF_001672815.1. Lineage (GTDB taxonomy): Bacteria > Actinomycetota > Actinomycetes > Mycobacteriales > Mycobacteriaceae > Mycobacterium. Next base: position 46,129 of record NZ_LZKK01000340.1, read on the forward strand.
GATCAAGCGCACATGCGTTGTCAGCGGTCGCCGGGGCTTGCCGCAACGTCGTCGCACGCTCAGACTGGTTGACATGCGCGATCGGGAGGCGATCGACCAAGAGCTGCGGCGCATCGCTCATGGGCGCCAATCGATGCGTGGGCAGGGTGGCCGGCCGTCGATCCGAGACATCGACGCCCTGCTCGACGAGCGCCTGGGCCACCCCGTCGAGGTCGTCGAACCCGAGACGGTTGACGAGGTTCCGGTCCCGGCAGACAGCTCATCGCCGCGCAACGCGCCTCGCGGGCGCAAGCGTCGCCGTCGCCGCTTGGTTCCCCTCACCGCGGCGTTGCCGCTGTCTCTGCTTGGCGTCGCCGCCGCCGCGGTGGCGGTCATGTTCGCGGCGCACAAATCGGACCCGGCGCCGTCGGCCGCCCCGCCCTCGAGCGATTGTTCACCCGGGTCTGGCAGCCCGCGTGTCGCGAAGAAGAAGTCCCGGACGCCGGCTGCTCCTGCGC
>NZ_LZKK01000341.1 GCF_001672815.1 Mycobacterium sp. E796
GTGCCGATCGATCCGGCGGTGCCGGAGGCCCGGATGCAGTTCGTGCTCGGCGACGCCGCGCCGGTCGCGGCGATCACTACCGCGGAGTACCGCCCGCGGCTTGAGGGACGTGGCTTGCTGGTCGTCGACGTTGATGATCGCGGTGTGGTCGGGCAACCTAGCGCGGCGTTGTCGGTGGCGGCGCCGGATGACGTTGCCTACATCATCTACACCTCGGGCACGACCGGCACCCCTAAGGGCGTCGCGGTCCCGCATGGCAACGTCACCCGGTTGCTGGACACGTTGGCCGGCGAGATGGATTTGGTGGGTCGGGTGTGGTCGCAGTGTCATTCGTTGGCGTTCGATTTCTCGGTGTGGGAGATCTGGGGTGCGCTGCTGTTCGGTGGGCGGGTGGTGGTGGCGCCCGACTCGGTGGTGCGCTCGCCCGAGGACCTGCACGCGCTGCTGGTGACCGAACGGGTCAGTGTGTTGAGCCAGACGCCGTCGGCGTTTTATGCCCTGCAGGCCGCCGATGCGTTGCAGCCCGAGTTGGCGTCGCGGTTGGCGCTGGAGGCGGTGGTGTTCGGCGGGGAGGCGCTCGAACCGCAGCGGTTGCGGGCGTGGCTGGACAGTCACCCTGGTGGGCCGCGGTTGATAAATATGTATGGCATCACCGAGACGACGGTGCATGCCTCGTTCCGCGAGATCGTCGCCGAGGACGTCGACACGGCCGTCAGCCCGATCGGGGTGCCGCTGGGCCACCTGGGTTTCTTCGTGCTCGACGGGTCGCTGCAGCCCGTGCCCGCCGGCGTGGTCGGCGAGCTGTACGTCGCCGGCGCCGGCTTGGCGCACGGATACGTCGGGCGGGCGGGTTTGACCGCGACGCGGTTCGTCGCGTGTCCGTTCGTCAGCGCGGGAGCGCCGGGACAAAGGATGTACCGCACCGGCGACCTGGTGTGTTGGGGCGCCGACGGGCAGCTGCGCTACATGGGGCGTGCCGATGAGCAGGTCAAGATCCGCGGCTATCGCATCGAGCTGGGCGAGGTCCAGGCGACACTGAACGGGCTCGACGGCGTCGAGCAGGCGGTGGTGATCGCCCGCGAGGACCGCCCCGGCGACAAGCGCCTGGTGGGTTACGTGACCGGG
>NZ_LZKK01000342.1 GCF_001672815.1 Mycobacterium sp. E796
CCAGCGCCCGGGCCTGCTGCTCTTCGGTCTGATCCCGCTGGCGTTGCTTGCCGTCTATGTCGTGGTGCAGGCCCGGCGCCGGCAGCGGCTGCGCCGCTTCACCGAGGCCGAGGTGCCCCAGTCGTGGTGGCGACACGTTCCCGTCGCGGTTGCGCTGCTGTCGCTGTTCCTGTTGACCGTCGCCCTGGCCACGCCTACGCATGACATGCGCATCCCGCGCAACCGCGCCTGCGTCGTGCTGATCATCGACATGTCGAACTCGATGCGCGCGACCGACGTCGAACCCAACCGGCTCAAGGCGGCCGAGCAGGCGGCCAGCCAGTTCGCCAGCCAGCTGACGCCGGGCATCAACCTGGGACTGGTCGGATTCGCGGGCACGCCCTACCTGCTGGTGCCGCCGACCCCGCAGCACGAGGCGACCCTCGAGGCGCTGAAGAAGCTCGAGTTCGCCGACGGGACGGCGACCGGTGAGGCGATCTTCACCGCGCTGCACGCGGTCGGCGCCGCGGCCATCACCGGCGGGGACACGCCGCCGCCGGCGCGGATCGTGCTGCTGTCCGACGGCGGTGAGAACAAGCCGCTGGACCCCAACGCGCCGCAGGGCGCGTTCACCGCGGCGCGGGCCGCCAAGGCCGAGGAGGTGCAGATCTCGACGATCTCCTTCGGCACGCCCTACGGCACCGTCGAGTACGAGGGCGCCACCATCCCGGTCCCCGTCGACGACCAGACGCTGCAGGAGATCACCAAGATCACCGACGGCCAGGCGTTCCACGCCGACAGCCTGGAATCGCTGGAGAGCGTCTATTCGACCCTGCAGCGCCAGATCGGCTATCAGACCGTCAAGGGCGACGCCAGCCTGGCCTGGATGCTGCTCGGCGCGGTGCTGCTGGCCGGCGCCGTCCTGGCCGGAGAGTTCCTGAACCGGCGGCTGCCCGCCTAAGCGGTCAGACGGCAGCGTCAGATCGGCAGGCGCCGGTTGATCAGCAGGCCCAGCGCCGCCGCGATCAGCGCGACGACGACGCCCAGGCGCAGCCAGCCGGCGCTGCCGGGGCCGGGCACCGTGCGGAACCCGATGTCGTTCTCGATGGCGTTGTAGCTCTTGTTCAGCTCGCTGA
>NZ_LZKK01000343.1 GCF_001672815.1 Mycobacterium sp. E796
GATAGTAAGCCCACCGGCTCCGTTCGCCGAGGAGCTCCGAATCCGGTGCCGGCCGAAGGCTGCGCAGATTGGCCAGTTGTGCATCGAGCCGGTCGAAAACCTCGACGAGGGGATCGGCTCGTAGCCGCTCCAACGTCAGTGCGTCGTCGGGCTCGTCGGGGTCGAGAACTTGCGCGCTGTGCGCGGTTACCTTGTGCTCGTCCATGGTGTTTCGTGTATAGCACCCGACCGGCGACGCGGGCGCCTAACCGCCGCGCTTGGCCGCTCACCAAGCGATTACGTCGGGGTCTCCTCGGCGAATTGGCCCCGCCGTATCAGGCTGGTGACGGCGGCATCCCAGCGCCGCAGCTGCGGCTCGGTGAAGAACGACTGGCCGAGGTAGACCTCGATGTACGGGTGCAGAATGATGGCGCCGATCCGCAGGATGAGCGGGTTGAGCACCCCCCAATCGGGATCGAGGTCGGATCGAAGGTTGCCGTGTTGCCCGAATTGGTCACCCTGCCCCGCGCTGATCGCCGCCAACCCGGTGAAGATCACCGACCCCAGTGCGCCGCCCTCGGCGAGCGCGCGCCCCAGGTAGGTCATGACGTCGGGACGTTGGACCATCAGCGCGATCAGGCGGCTGCCGGCTTCCTCGAGCGCGTCGGACTCCGGCTCGAGCGGCGCTGTGGGTTCCAATGCTTCACCCACCACCTGGAGGACGTACTGGTCGACAGCAGCGGTTAACGCGGCCTTGGTGTGGAAGTGGTGCTGCACCAGCCCAATCGAAACCTCCGCGGCCTCGGCGACCGCACGCAGCGGTGTGGCAGCAATACCGCGAACGGCAAAACAGCTCAGCGCGGCGTCACGAATCCGCTCCTTGGCCGACGGTTCGGGCGCAGGCGGCGGGTCGTAGGGAAACAACCGGGGAGGCTTCACGGCCGGACAATACACCGGCAGAGCGTCACGATATGGCGGTATCGGATTACCATATCTTCGTATCGTCACGGCTATGCGCGCCGCGGGAGCGGTCGACGGTCGACACGGTATTTGGGGGAACACCAAGCCATGGGTGATATCACGCCCATGTGACCGGCCGCGGCCCCGCCCACGACGACCTGGTTGCCGCCCGTGATCACCTCGTCGCCGACGAGCGGTGCTCCGGCAAGGTCGGGCTCGTCGGGTTTTGCATCGGCGCGAGGTTCGTTATGCAGCTGGCCCCCCGCGGCGTCTTCGACGTGGCAGCGCCGAACTACGGGCTGCTGCCTGGCGACGTCGAAGCGCTGCGCGAGTCGTGCCCGGTGGTCGCCAGCTTCGGCGCGAACGACCCCATCGTGCGGCGCGGCACCGCGGCCAGGCTTGAGGCCGTATTGGCGGAGAGTGACGTACCGCGTGACATCAAGGAATATCCCAATGTCGGCCACAGCTTCATGAACGACCACTGTGTTCCCGGGCCAATGCGGATAATTGCGGGGCTGGGCGGGATGGCTTATTCCGAACCCGAATCGGAGGACG
>NZ_LZKK01000344.1 GCF_001672815.1 Mycobacterium sp. E796
CCGGACGCCGGAACCGCAGGTCGCCGACGGGCGGCGGGGCGTAACGGATGCCCTTCCAGCCGGGGACGCTGCCACCGCCGCCGCCCGGACCACCCCCGCCAGTCGGGCCGCCCGGCGCCGTGGACGGCGCCACGCTGGTCGTCGTAGTAGTGGTGGTGGTCGACGGCGTTGTGCTGCTGCTGCTCGGCCCCTTATTGCCGCCGCCACATCCGACTGCGAACACGAGCATTGCCGCGCCGCCGAAAAGCGCTACGGCATTCCTAGCCCCAGATCTCATCGCCAAATCCCCACTCTCGAGTCGCGCCGCTGTAGCTGCGGACCACTTCTCCGTACCCGGGCATGGGGGTGCACAAACGAGTCGGAGCGCTAACGGTGGGGAACTTGGTCGGCTTAGCAGTCGAGGCCGGAAACGCACGCGGTGAGAGTGGCGATGTGCACGCCGCTGCCGCCGGCGAGAGCGGTCGTGCCCGGGTGGGTCCCGGTCGCGCTGGGCGACGGGTGCGGCGCCGGCGACGACGCAGTGGCCGCCGGGCTAACGCCGCCGAATCCGATTGTCGCCGCGAGGACGGCCGTTCCGCCGAACACCGCGATTGCCTTCTTAACCTGTGCCTTCATGGGTCCGTCCTCTCCTCGCTGGGTCGCTTGTTACAGCTAATCATACATATGTGCAACTATTGCTACAAGAGAGAGTTTTCAAGGCATATAAATTCTCGAGGGAGGCAACTTGGTCGCCAGATTTGGGGCCAGGCTCGCCGCACGGGCGGGCCGTCGCGCGGATCGATTGCGCGCGCGACGACATGAACTCGGCAAAGGGCGCGGCACGGTCAGCAAAGTTCGCGACGTAACCCGCCGCGAACCGCCCTACCCTTCCTTGGTGATCAGCTTGCGCAGCGCCACGCGGTCGGGAGTCAGAAGCTCGGCAATGCGCGGGCGGTTCACCTCGGCGACGATGATTTCGCCGACCTCTTGATAAACCTCGCTGAAGATGCCGTGGGACTTCATCTTCGAGGTCTGATAGAGGTTGTCCTCGGTCGGGGTGACGTAAATGACGGCGTCGGCCTTGAAGCGGTGCACCAGCCAGAGGTGGATCAGGGTCATGAGCCGCTTCTGGCGGAGCTTCTCGGCGAACGTGTTCTGGTCTCGGACCTGAAGGATGCTGCGGCCATGGCGATCCTTGATGGGATCGACGACGACATTGGCCAACTGCTCGTCCCCGTTGCCGTAGATGCCGAGTTCCAGCACGTCCGAGCCGGCGCGACGGGGCCGCAACTGCACGCGAAGCTTCTCGCCCAGCTGGTAGTGGTCGCTCCAGAGCGCCAACCACTCCTCCAGCAGCTTCTTCGGCACCTCGGTCTGCACGAGATGCTGATGCTGGGTCGAGCCCTTCCCCATGGCCTTGGTGGTTGCGGTCCGGCCGGACGAGGCAGCCAGTGCCGCGTCGCTGCGCGGGCCGCCGACCAGGGTTTGCGGCGTCCGGTACGGCGACTCGACCAGGCGCATCTTGCGCTGCAGGCGCGCCAGCGCCAGCATGCCGTCCTGCCGCAGGGCGGTGGCGAACTCCTCGGCGGCGACGCCGTCGATCTGGTGCCCGCCGTAGGTGATGAAGTTGAAGACGAAGCCCATCTTCCCGAGCTCGACGGGGAATTGCTTCATGTCCTCGTCGCTCATGCCGGTGGTGTCCCAGTTGAACGACGGCGAGAGGTTGTACGCCAGCATCTGGTCGGGGAACTCGGCGTGTATCGCTTCGGCGAACTCCCGGGCATCGGCCAGATCCGCGGTCTTCGTCTCCATCCAGAGGATGTCGGCGAACGGTGCGGCCGCGAGCGACTTTGCGATCGCATACGGGATTCCGCCCCGCACCTGGTAGTAGCCCTCCGGAGTCCTTGCCAGCTCGGGGCTCCAGTCTGGCGCGGCTCCTAGCTCCCTCGCCTTTTCCCGGGCGGCGTAGTGGGACGTCCGTGCGGCGAACTTCCGCCACTCGTCGGCGGTCATGGGCGCCGGCTCGCCTTCGCGTTCGCCGAAGGCGAGGACTTCCGCCACTGCATCGCTGTAGGTCATCAGCCCGGCGTCGTCCTCCCAGGCAGCGACGAACCGCGACTCGACCTGATCGAAGAGGTCGTCGATCGAGTCCTTACCCTGCTCCCGCCAGGTGTTGACGGCGTCGGACACCACGCCGAGGATCCCCTGCCGCTCGAGCCACGCGTTGGCGATGCCGTACTCGCTCTCGGCGAGGGCATATAAAAGGTGACCGTTCAACTCCTTGACGCCCAGCTCGTAGAAGCGCCGCATCAGCGCCAGGAAACAGGCCTTATAGGAAGGAATGTCCAAGTTGGTGGCTCCGAGCAGGAACGCCTGGTCACGCTCGTCGGAGTTGCTGTCGATCAGGTTGGCCGCTTCGGCGTCGGTGCGCGCGACGATGATGCCGGGCACCCGCATGACGTCGAGCTGGAACCGGGCGGCGTTGAGCCGCTTGATCTGTTCGTCCGACGGAACCAGAACCTTGCCGCCCTGATGACCGCACTTCTTGGTGCCCGGTCGCTGATCCTCGATGTGGTAACCCGGCACGCCGACCTCGACGAAGCGGCGGATCAGGTTGCGCACGTGCGGATCACCGCCGTGACCGGTGTCGGCGTCGGCAATGATGAACGGCCGGTAGTCATACTGTCTGGCCGTGGCGCGCTGCCGCTCGCTCATCTGTTGCAGCTGGTACTGCTGATTGCGGTCCGCGGTGAGAAGCGCGCGCACCAGCACCGCGGCATCTTCGGGCACCTGGCTCAACGGGTAGCTGGCGAGGTCGGGTCCCGGGTCTTCGGTGGTGGAGCCCTTGGCCGAGGTCGCCCAGCCGCCGAGGTAGATCCCCTCGATGCCCATCCGCTTCATGCTGACCGCCTGGCCTGGTGAATACGGGCCGAACGTCGTGATGCTCTTCTTCGCCGCGAAGAGTTCGCGCAGCCGGTCGTAAAACGCCGCGGCCGCTTCCCGCGCCACGGTGTAGTCGGTCGGAATCGTCCCGCGCTGCTCGGCGACTTGACGGGCCGTGTAGAGGCGCGTGATCCGGGCAAAGCGCGAACTCTCGAAGTACCGCTGCGTAGCCTCGACGTCCTGTTCGAACGGCGTGCGGACCTCGGTGTCCGTTTCGATGATGGCCATGGGGTTTCGCTCCTCTTCGGCAGACTCCGCTGACCGTGAGTTTATCCCCGGACGTGGCGGTTGAATCAGGGGTAAATAGTCCCGAGCCGCAACTGTGGCCATGCCGTACTCCGCGCGCGTGATACCCGGCAAGGGGCTGGTTGCGTTGACGATCGAGCCGCCGGTACGGGCGAAAGTGTGGATCAGGTCGGTGACACTGCGCTGCTTGTGGGTCAGCGTGATCGATCCGGACGCCCTCATCGCCGCCTGCCGCGGGCGCTCAACCAATCCCGCTGGCGGCGGATGAACGCGGCGCCGACGGCCCTCCCGTGGCCGGGCACGTAGACCGCTTGGGGCCCACCGATCTCGAGCACCCGATCGAGGGTTGCCGGCCACGCCGCCACGTCGGAATCGGCGTCGATCGCGGGGTCGGCGGATTCCTCGACGAGATCACCGGTGAACACCACGACCGGGCCGGCACCGTCGTCGGACGCCACGACGACCAGATCCGACGTGGTGTGACCGCGGCCCGGGTGGGCGATCGTCGCGGTTCGGTCCCCGAGGTCGATGACGGCGTCATAGATCCCGTGCTGCGGAGGGCGCAGGGCGGCGATCGCGCGGTCGATCTCGCCCGCGTCGGCGCCGTTGCTCAGCGCGTCGACGCGAAGCTCCTCGGTCCCCGTCGATAGGCAATCGACGACCTCGGGCGCGCAGTACATGTCGGCATCGGCGAACACCGACGAGCCCAGGACGTGATCGAAGTGCTTGTGCGTCAACACAACATGGCTAACCGAGCGTCCCGCGACCTCGCGGACGTCGGCGTCGATCGCGGCCGCTTCGGCGAGCGTGGAACCGGTGTCGACGAGCAGCGCACCGGTTCGGCCGGCTATCAGGCCGACCGTGACGTCGCAGAAGGGAAGCCGGCAGCGATGCACGCCGGCGGTCAGCTCCTCCCAAGCGAAACGCACAGGGAGGACGCTAGCGCCGTTCGGGTACAAAACATGTCGAAAAACGTTGACACGTCGGAATCTCCCGACATGCATTCCGCGGGTTCGCCGGCGTTACCGCGCGGGCCTGAGGCGCCCGGCGGCGTGTGCGACCATCACACGATGCGCGCAGTCGTCATCACCAAGCACGGCGACCCGTCGGTCCTGCGGGTCCAGGAGCGACCGGACCCGCCGCCACCGGGCCCCGGGCAGTTGCGGGTCGCGGTGCGCGCGGCCGGGGTCAACTTCGCCGACCACCTGGCCCGCGTCGGCCTGTATCCGGACGCGCCGAAGCTGCCGGCAGTGGTCGGCTACGAGGTCGCCGGGACGGTCGAGGCCGTCGGCGACGGCGTCGACCCCGACCGCGTGGGCCAACGCGTGTTGGCGGGCAAGCGATTCGGCGGCTACGCCGAGGTGGTCAACGTGGCGGCGAGCGATTCCGTCCCGCTGCCCGACGCGTTGAGCTTCGAACAGGGCGCCGCCGTCCCGGTGAACTACGCGACCGCCTGGGCGGCGCTGCACGGTTACGGGTCGCTGCGCGCCGGCGAGCGGGTGCTGGTGCACGCGGCGGCCGGCGGGGTGGGCATCGCCGCCGTCCAGTTCGCCAAGGCGGCCGGCGCCGAGGTGCACGGCACCGCGTCGCCCGCAAAGCACCCGAAGCTGGCCGAGCTGGGTGTCGACCGGGCCATCGACTACCGCCGCGACGGCTGGTGGACGGGCCTGGGGCCCTACGACCTGGTGCTCGACGCGCTCGGCGGCACGTCGCTGCGCCGGTCCTACGCGCTGCTCCGCCCGGGCGGAAGGCTTGTGGGCTATGGTATTTCGAACATGCAACACGGCGAGAAGCGCTCGCTGCGTGCCGCCGCGCCGCATGCCTTGGCGATGCTGCGCGGTTTCAACCTGCTCGACCAGCTCTCGGAGTCGAAGGCGGTGATCGGGATCAACATGCTGCGGCTGTGGGACGACCGTGGCACGCTCGAGCCGTGGATCACTCCCCTGGCCAAGGCGCTCGACGACGGCACAATCGCTCCCGTCGTCCATGCCGCGGTCCCGTTCGCCCGGGCACCGGAAGCGCACCGGATCCTGGCGGCCCGGGAGAACGTCGGCAAGGTGGTGCTGGTGCCGTGAGTTTCTAGCACCGCGGCAACGGCTATCTAATCCCTCATGGCTATCACCGATTCCCGCGAAGTCGTCATCGACGCGACGCCCGACGAAATCATGGACGTGCTGTTCGACCTCGAGTCCTTGACCGAGTGGTCCTCGTTTCACAAGAAGGTCGAAATCCTGGAACGCGACGCCGACGGCCATCCGAGCAAATCGCGGCAAACGGTGAAAATCGTCGGCGTCAGCGACGAGCAGGTGCTCGACTACTCCGTTCACGACGACGGAGTGGGCTGGACGCTGGAGAGCTCCAAACAGCAGCGCGCGCAGGAGGGCCGCTACACCCTGACGCCCGACGGCGATTCCACCCGGGTGCGTTTCGAGCTGACCGTGGACCTTTCCGCCCCGGTTCCGGGATTCCTGGTCAAGAGGGGGGCCAAGGGTCTGATGGAAACCGCGACCGACGGCCTGCGCAAGCGCGTGCTCGAGGTCAAGGGGGGCAAGTAGGTCCGAACGAGTCCTTCCCGACCGACCGTCGGCGAGCGACACTGTCCTGTATGGAATCGCTTCACCGCTTCGCGCCGGTCACCGCCGGGCTGGCGCTCCTCGTCACGCTCACCGGCTGCGGCGGCCAGGGCGGCAGCCATTCGACGGCCCCGCAGACACCGAAGGTGACGACCCTCGGCCGGACGGTCGTCGAAGCGCCGGGCACCGGACCGGTGACGATCAGCAGTCCCGCGTTCCCCGACGGCGCACCCATCCCCGCGCAATACACCTGCAAGGGGGCCAATGTCGCGCCGCCCTTGACGTGGTCGGCGCCGTTGGGCGGGGCGCTTGTGGTCGACGACCCGGACGCGCCGCGCGGACCCTACGTCCACTGGATCGTCGTCGGAATTCCGCCCGGTCCCGGAAGCACCGCGGACGGCCAGACCCCGGCCGGTGCCAGCAGCCTGCCGAACTCGGCCGGGCAGGCCGGCTACAGCGGGCCCTGCCCGCCCGCCGGCACCGGGGTGCACCACTACCGGTTCACCCTCTACCAGCTCCCCGCCACCTACCAGCTCCCCGCGGGACTCGCCGGTGCCCAAGCGGCGCAGGCGATCACGCAGGCCACAACCGGACACGGACAGGCACAGTTCACCGGAACCTTCGAAGGCTGATGACCCAAGCGGGGGCGCCATGCCGGCACAACCGACGTTAGATGTAACGCGGGCAATACAACTCGGCCAGCTCGTCGACGCGACTTACGCGACATCGCCCGGCGACTTGACGAACAAGGCCGGGCTGGTCGTGAACGCCGGCGGCGTCGACTACACCGTGGTCGCCACGATCTACGCCAACGATCTGGCGACCGACATGAATCCGGCCCGCGCCGACGACGAAGTCTCCATCGGGCTGATCTGCCAGGAAGACAAGACCGGCGACGTGGCGATCGCGATCCGCGGCACCGAAGGGTGGCTGGAATGGATCCACGACGTCGAATTCGGGCTCGTGCCATGCCCTTTCCTGACGGGCGCCGGGCACACCGAGGACGGCTTCACCGACATGTACGAGTCGCTGCGCACCGGGGCCCAGTCGGGTTCGCCGAAGGTGGTCGACGCGCTCGCGAATCTTACGTTCCCGCAAGCCGTCGGCTCCGTGACGATCTGCGGGCACAGCCTGGGCGGAGCCTTGGCGACGCTGCTCGCCCTCGATCTGGCGGCCAACACGACCTTCGCAGCTCCCGCCGTCTACACGTATGCCAGTCCGCGCACCGGGGACTCGCTGTTCGCCGCCACCTTCGACCAGGTGGTGAAGAACTCGTTTCGGATCGCGAACCGGTTGGACATCGTCACCGCCCTGCCTCCCCCCGTCGACTACGAACACGTGCTCAATCCGACCTGGCTGAACCCGATTCGGTTGCTGCCGCTGCCACCGAAGGTTTTGGTCAAATACTCGGTGGCGTGCGAACATTCGCTCCCGACCTACCTGTACCTCCTGTCGCTGCAATCGGGCGGCCCGACGCTGAACCTGGAGCCCGCCTGCAAGCCCTCCTAGTCCGCCGGTGTCCGGGTGGCGAGCCGAATTAACCCGCGGCGCAGCTGCTTGTCGCGCTTGCCGGCGGCGAGCTCGATCAGGGCGATCTCCGCGACCGCCGCGACGAGCAGCGCCGCTACCGGTTCCGGGGACGCCCAGCCGAGCGCGACGAGATCGGGCACGATCTGCGCGGCCGCGCTGTCGTTGCGGGCGGCCACCAAATCGCTCAGCCCGGCCTCGGTGCGTGACTGCACAAGCAACGCCTTGGTGGCCGGCTCGGCCAGGCAGCCGTCGAGGTAGGCGTTCATCCCCGCCTCGAGCCGCTCACGGCCGGGCGGCAGGTCGGCGCCGGCGGCGGCGATCGAGTCCTGCAGGTCGTCATGGAACCGAGCGTGCAATGCCCGCACGTATTCCGAGCGGCTGGGCCAATGCTGATAGAAGCTGCCCTTCGCCATGCCGGCCTCGGCGACGATCGCGTTGACTGAGATCCGGGCCAGGTCGGCCGTTCCCAGCAGCCGCTGCCCCGCGTCCAGCAGCGCATTGCGTCCTGGCTCAGGCGATCTCATCGCGCGGCCGCCCTGCGCTGACTGCGGCGGGCCAGCATCTCGCCGTACTGCTCGCAGACGTGGATCACACCGGTGAGTTGATAGGTGATCCATCCCTTGTGGGTCGACGGGAGGTTCTTCTCGAACACCCGGTGCCCGATGATCTGCAGGGCCCACCCGCCGACGAACATCGCGGCGCCGACTCTCGGCTTGGCCCACACCAGCGGGAGGCCGGCCGCGATGATCGGCGTGCCGATCAGATGCGTTGTCCGTACCCCCTTCGAGGTGTGCTGGGTTCGGTAGTAGGCCATCTTGTCGGCGAACGGCGCTTCGGGCGGCGGGGCTGGCATCGCGGGTCCCTTCTTGTCACGGCGGTCTTCGCGTTGTAGCGTAAGTCATGACCGACCAGTCGGTCAATCTTGGCGAGAGGAACTTCCATGGCGATTGTTCAAACCCGGGCGGGGCGCGTTGCCTACCACGAATCCGGCAGTGGCCCAACCGTTTTGCTGCTTCATGCCACGCTGCACGACCGACACGATTTCGACCCGATCGTCGAGACCCTTGCCCGCAACTACCGCACCATCGCGGTGGACTGGCCCGGGCACGGCGAATCCGATCCGGTCGAGTCCCCCATGGTGGCCAGCGCGCCGCTGTTCGCCGACGTGCTGGAGGACGTCGTCGAGGGCCTGGGCGTGTCGGGCGCGGTGTTTATCGGGAACTCGGTCGGCGGGTTTGCCGCCGCGCGGCTGGCGATCACTCGCCCCGAGTGTGTCGCAGGCCTCGTCCTGGTCAACACGGGCGGGTTTGTGCCCTTGAACCCGGCGGTCCGGGGCTTCTGCCGGGCGCTCGGCACTCCGGCGTTGTTCCGGCGGGCCGCCCCCCTCTTCGTCCGCGGCTACATGAAGGCCAAAACCGACGACGACCGGCGGATCGTCGAGCGTGCGACCGCGGTGGCGAGAACGCCCGAGGGCGTCCGCACCGGAGCGGCGCTGTGGCGCAGCTTCGCCACCCCAGAGCACGACCTGCGTGACCGGGCCGGTGAGCTGTCCGTGCCCACGCTGATCGTGTGGGGCAAGAAGGACATCGCCATACCGCTGCGTGCGGGTCGCGCGACCCACGACGCCATCGCCGGGTCCCGCCTGGAGATCCTCGACACCGGTCACGTGGTCTTCTCGTCGGACCCCGGCGGCTTTCTCGCCGTCGCCGAGCCGTTCCTGGAATCGGTCAGCCTGCGGCGGTGATCGACGCGTCACCGCGTCGCGACACTGCACTGGCTGCGAGGACACGCCGAGAAACGTGACGGTCCTTTAAGTTTCGCGAGCAGGAACTCCCGGTAAGCGCTGCGCACTCTCGACGGCCGCCTCGACGAAGCGGCGTAGGGCGGCGTTGCGGCCCCGCGGCAGAAACACCAGCGCCACCGGGCTCGGGGGCGCTCCCCGCAGCGGAATGAAGTGCACCCCGGGGTGGATATTGCGCCGGACGGCGACGTCGGGGATCACGCCGAGGCCGCGATCGGCCGCCACGGATTCGATCCATTCGTCGAAATTCGCTGTCTCCACGATCGTTTCCGGTCCCGCGCCGGCGGCCCAGGACCACGGGCCGGTGGTGCCGCTGGTGGTGTTGACGACCAACGGCCACCGCGGCACCTCGGCCCAGTCCAATTCCGATCGGTCCGCCAGCGCCGAATGCACGGAGCACACCGCGACCCGAGACTCGTTGAACAGGTGCACGACTCGCAGGCCCGCCGCCGTCAGCCGCCCGCGCACGACGGCGACGTCGACCTTTCGCTGCTGCACCGCGCCCAGCGCGTCGTCCGTGCGGACCAGCCCGACCGCGGTTCCGGTGGCGCGTTCGAAGCGGGCGAGGGTGTCCTGCGCCCACGGGTCGGGCAGCAACCAGCTGAACCCAAGGCGGATCACGGCCTGCTGTCGCACCGCGCAAAACCCTCGTTCCAGCTCCGCGAGGACCCGTTCGACGTGGTCGAGGAACGTCCGGCCGGCCTGCGTCGTCTCGACGTGCCGCGAACTGCGGTCCAGGAGCGTCACCCCCAGCGCGTCCTCCAACTGTTGAATGGTGCGGCTCAGCGCCGGCTGGGTGATGCTGAGCTCATCCGCGGCCTGCGTGAACGACTTGAGTCGCGCCACCGCCTCGAACACCCGGAGGTGGCGCAAGTCGACCCGGCCGCTGTCCAAACCGCCCATGCCTGACAAGCATAGATCGATTACATCGGGCATTTCACAGCGGCTTTCGGCGGGCCTAGCGTCGGAAGCAGACCAAGGACTGAAGGAGCCACAATGCCGCTGCTGTACATCGACCTCATCGAGGGCCGCAGGCCGGAGGAACTTCGGGCCCTCCTGGACGCCGTCCACGACACCGTCGTCGAAGCGTTCGGGGTGCCGCCGCGCGACCGCTACCAGGTGGTGCGCACGCATCCGGCCCACGAGATCGTCGCGTGGGACACCGGTCTCGGCATCACCCGCTCGGCGGGGCAAGTGATCGTGCACGTGGTGAGCCGGCGCCGCACCCGCGCGATGAAGGAGAAGTTCTACGAACTGCTGGTGACCAACCTGTCCGAGAGGTGCGGGGTCGACCCGGCCGACGTGATCGTCTCGATCACGGAAAACGGCGACGAGGACTGGTCTTTCGGATATGGACGGGCCCAGTTCCTCACCGGAGAGTTGACATGACGCTCACCACCCGACTCACGGAATTTTTCGGGATCGAACACCCGATCCTGCTGGCCCCGATGGCGATGGTCTCGGGGGGCCGGCTGGCGGCGGCGGTGACGGCGGCCGGCGGGCTCGGCCTCATCGGCGGGGGTTACGGCGACACGGCATGGCTGCAAAGCGAATTCGACCGTGCCGCCGGGACACGGGTGGGAGCCGGGTTCATCACCTGGAGGCTGGTCGGCAACCCCGGGCTGCTCGACGAGGTCTTGGCGCGGCAACCGGCCACCATCATGCTGTCGTTCGGTGAACTGCGGCCGTTCGCCGACCGCATCCGCTCTGCCGGCGTTCCGCTCACCGTCCAAGTGCAGAACCTCGACCACGCGCGCCAGGCCCTGGACGCCGGCGCGGAAATCGTTGTGGCCCAAGGCGGCGAGGCCGGCGGGCACGGAATGACCGGCCGCTCCACCTTCACGCTGGTGCCCGACGTCGCCGACCTCGTCGCCGCGCGCTCGCCCGAAACGCTGGTGGTGGCAGCCGGCGGCGTCGCCGACGGCCGCGGCCTGGCCGCGGCGCTGGCGCTGGGCGCCGACGGTGCGCTCGTGGGCACCAGGTTCTGGGCGTCCACCGAAGCGCTGGTGTCGGCACGGGCCCAGCAGCGCGCCATCGGAACAAGCGGCGATCAGACCGTCCGCACCCGGGTGTATGACCTTGTGCGGCAGCTGGATTGGCCTGCCGAGTACACGGTCCGGGCGCTTGGCAACCCCTTCCTCGACACCTGGCACGGCCACGAGGAACAGCTCTCAGGTTCGCTCGCGGAGGCGGTCGAAGCCTTCCAAACGGCCACGGCCGCGGAAGATTTCGATACCGCGGCCATCATCATCGGCGAGGCGGTCGGACTCGTCCGCCAAATCCGTCCCGCCGCCGACATCGTCCATGACATGGTCGGCGAGGCCGGCAAGATTCTCTGCGGTGCTCAGTACAGGGGTGACCAGCTCGACGTGCGCAGCAGCCGGCTCTGCCACTGATCGCGGTACTTCAGGGCCTCGTACATGTAGCTGCCCGGCGCGCGGTGCTCGGGCGGGGTCTCGGTAGTCAGCAGGTGCACGAGCGCCGCATAGTTGTTGGCGTCTTCAATCTTCTGCCACAGCATGGCCTCTCGCCGACGATGGCTCCCGTGCGCGACCTGGAAGCACGCCTGGATGTCCAGGATGCGCATCCCGCGTGGGGCTTTGGAAAGCACCCGGTAGTAGATCTCGTCCCACATGCGGATGTAGTCGTCGAGTGGGGCGGAGGGCCAGCCGGTGTCCTCCATGAACAGGCTCAGCGGATGAGTTGCACCATCGATGGGGACGCTGGCCAGGTCGACCGTCTGCAGCGGTGACCAGGAGACGGGCAGCAGCATCTTGCCCGTGACGTCGTGGCGCAGGCTGTCCAGCTCGCGCATCCACGGGCGAAGGTCGCCGCCCTGGGCACGCTGAACCAGGCTTTCCCACGCCGCGCCGTCGCTGATTGCGGTGATGGTGACGACGTTGTAGGACACCCCGGAGCCGTGGGCGTGGTTGGTGTACCACAGCAGCCGGGCATCGTCCCCCTTGGCCAGCATGGGCATCCAGCCGTCGCGGTAGGCCGCTTCGAACTCCTCCTGGCGAGAGCCGACCACCTTGTGGGTCTCGTGAAGAAACAGCACTGGCACTCCCTGAGTTCAGGCACTAGCTCATGTCTCGTGCAAGATGAGCGCGGCGATCTGGCGGCGGCTGACCTTGCCGGTCGCGTTGTAAGGAATGCTGTCGACGATCGCCAGCCGCTCGGGCAGCTTGAAGTAGGCGATCAGCTCGCGGCAGTGCGACCGCAGCTGCTCGAGTGTCACTGGGGCACAAGCGACTACGGCCGCCCCGACCCGCTGGCCGAGCTCGTCGTCGGCGACGCCGGCCACCGCGACGTCGCTCACCGCAGGATGGGAACGCAATGCCTCCTCGACTTCGACCGGGCCGAACTTCTCTCCCCCACGGTTGATCGTGTCACTGCGCCGGCCGCACGGGAAGATGTAGCCGTCGGCATCCCGGCGGGCGAGATCGCCGGTGTGCAGCCACCCTTCGGTGACGTTCTGCGTGGTGTTCACCCACAGTTCGCCGACCGTTCCCGTTGGAACGTCGTCGCCGGTGACGGGGTCCACCACCCGCACGTCGACCCCGGGCAGCGGCCGGCCCACCGAACCGGCCCGGGCCGGGTCCCGGTGGTCTTGAGGCAGCAGGGTCGTATAGGCCCCGAGCGTTTCGGTCTGGCCGAACACGTTGGCGAACGCGACGTGCGGAAGCGCGGCCATCGCCCTGCGCACCAACGCAATTGGCGCGGCGGCGGCCCCGTACGCGATTGCGGCCAGGGACGACAGGTCGCTGGTCGCAAAGTCGGGGTGATCGAGGATGCGCTGCAGCATCGTCGGCACCATGAAGGTGGCCGTGACCCGGTGCTGCGCCACCAGCCGCAGCCACTCGCCGGCGTCGAAGCGCGGCTGCACCACCGACGTGTTGCCCGAGTACAGACTGCCGAGCGTGCCGAGCGAGCCGCCGACGTGAAAGAACGGGACACACATCATGCCCACCGCGGGTGCGGCGTCCGCCCGGAACGGCGCGGCCATTCCCTTGATCCGCGCCGTCAGCTGCCGGGCGGAGATGCCGACGGCCTTGGGGAGTCCGGTCGTACCGCTGGTGAACAGCACCAGGGCCTCACCGTCCCCGGCGGGTGGGTCGGGCTCGACGACGCCATCCGCGAGGTCGGCGGCCGTCAGGACGGTCGGCGCACCCGCTTCGCGCACCCGCTGCGCGTACTGCTCCCCCGCGACCGCGACGTCGGCGCAGCCGGCGTTTTTCAGCAGTCCCTGTAGTTCCGGCGGCGTGAGCGCGGGATTCATCAGCGCGGCCGCGGCGCCGACGCGCGGCGCGGCGAGCAGGGTCGCGATCGACATGAGGCTGCCGTTGTCGACGACCGCGACCCGCTCGCCGGGCGATACGCCCCGGTCGGCCAGGGTGGCGGCGCACCGCCGAACCGTCGTCGCCAGTTCGCCGTAGCTGATGCTGCGCCCGTCGATGATCAGGGCAGCCCGGGCGGGATCGCCGATGGCGGCGGCCTCGTGGATCGTCCCGGTGTTCATTCGCGGTCCCTAATGCAGCGGCGACCAGGCGGAGGTTCGAAGCAGCCGGCTGGTCCACTGGTCGCGCAGGTCCAGCGCGTCGTACATCCAGGTCCCGGGGGCGCGGTATTCGGCGGGGATGTGGGTGCGGAGCAGATCGAGCAACGCTTCGGGCCTGCTGATGCGCTGCATCAGGATCACCTCGCGGCGCACGTGGCTGCCGAGGGCGGGCTGGAACGAGGCGTGCATGCTCAGCATGGATGACGGTTGGTCGAGGCTCTTGGCGTAGACCTCGCCGCATCTGACGATGTATTCCTCGAACTTGTCCTCATACGGCCACATGGTGTCCTCCATGTAGAGGCTCATGTCGTGCTCTCGCCCGTCGACCGGCACCTCCTCGAGGCGGACCTCCTGCAGTGGCGACCACGGGAGCGGCACCAGCAGCTTGGCGTCGACCTCGTGGCGGAGCTCGTCGAGGTGGCGCATCCACTCCTGGAGATCGCCCTTCTGGACCCGCTGGGTCAGACGCTCCCAGGCCGCGCCGTCGCGGACGGCGGTCACGGTGATCACCGTGTAGGCGGGTCCACTGCCATGCGCCTGGTTGGTGTACCACAGCAACCGCGCGTCGTTCCCGGCGGCGAGCATGGGCATCCAGCCCGTTCGAAACGCGGCCTCGAAGTCATCTTCGCTGCGGCCACGGACCTTGTGCACCTCGTGCATGAACAGCACGCGCCGACCTCCACATTCGGGACGCCCGCCCGATGAGCGCCCTCAATCAACGGACCGTAGCCAACCAGATTTTCGCGGCGGCGCCGGGTATGCCTATGCATTGATCGCAGGCGGGAGCCGACCTAGACAGTCCAGTTGAGAATCTGGTTTGCTCCACTAGGTAACGATCTTCCGCGGGCAGGAGTTCACGGATGGCCCGAGTCAACGTTCCCGATGGCCCCGGCGGCGAAGCCGCCATGATCTGGTCGCTACGACCGCAGCTCGGCTCGATGGTCGAGCGCATGATCCGGGGCGCATACCAACAGAGCATGCTGCCGGCCGAGGAGCGGGAGCTGGCCCGGATGCGAATCGCCCAGATCAACGACTGCGTCGCCTGCTCGGACTTCCGTGCCCAGTCGGTCCTGGACGCCGGGGTCGCCCCCGAGCTGTACGACAACGTCGCCGCGTACGCCAGCTACCCCGGTTACACCACGCGCCAGCGCCTGGCCATCGAGTACGCGGAGCGCTTCGCCACCGATCACGCGTCGATGGGCGACGCGTTCTTCGACCGGCTGCGGGAGTCATTCTCCGACGAAGAGATCCTCGATCTCACGCTGTGCGTCGCGGTGTTTCTCGGCCTGGGGCGTTCGCTGACCGTCCTGGGTGTCGACCAATCCTGTGCCATCGACCTCTGACCCCGTCGGGAAGGACCCAATGGACCTCGCCTCCGTCGACGAATTGCTGACCACCACACGGGCGGTGCGCAGACGCCTCGACCTGAACCGGCCGGTCGGACGTGACGTGATCCTCGAGTGCATCCGGCTCGCCATGCAGGCCCCCACCGCCAGCAACGCACAGGATTGGCGATGGCTGGTGATCACGGACGCCGACAAGCGCGCCGCGATCGGCGACATCTACCGCAGCGTCGGTGCGGAGTACCTCGCGTACGCGGCCAAGGAGGCGTCCGATCCCCAGACCCAGCGCGTGTACGCCGGCGCGCTGGCCCTGACCGACACGCTGGCCCGGGTCCCGGTGCACGTCATCCCCTGCCTGGATAACCGCATCGACAACTCGAACCTGCTGACCGCCGCCTCCGCCTGGGCGTCGATCATCCCGGCCGGCTGGAGCTTCTTGCTGGCCCTGCGGTCGCGTGGGCTGGGATCGGTGTGGACGACGATGCACCTGGCCAAGGAGCAACAGGTGGCCGAGCTGCTCGGCATCCCGCCGACGGCCACCCAGGCCGCGCTGTTCCCGGTCGCCTACACCATCGGCACCGACTTCCGGCCGGCCTCGCGCCCGCCCGCGGAGACCATCACTTATTGGGATTCCTGGGGAGAGAGCTGATGCAGTCCTACACCGTACGATTCCATGTCGATGCGCCGCCGAAAAAGGTGTGGCGGGTGCTTCATCCGCCGGTCCCGCCGGACGCGCCGCGGCCGCGGGTCCTGAAGTGGCCCACCGGCAGCATGGAGATCCTCAACGAAGGCAACGAGGCCGGCGAGGGCTTGGTGCGCACCTGCATCTTCCCGGTGCCCAAGTACTTGCTGTCCGGCGGCAAGGGGCGGTCGTGGGAGAGCGTAACCGAGGCCGAGATCAACAAGCTGTCGCGCTATGTGGCCGTCGGCGCGCCGTTGTGGTCGCGCGCCGAGGGTTATCACGAACTCGAGGAGCAGCCCGACGGCACGACGGTGCTGACCTTCCATGAGACCTACCACGCCTACAACCCGGTGCTGCGCTTCTTCCTGGAGCGCCCCGTGCACGCGAGGATTTCTCGCGACAACCTCGAGGTGTACGAGCATGCACTGGGCTACGCGGGGAAGGTGCGTCGCCTCACCTAAAGCACTTCTCCTACAACGTGTTTCGCATGCGCGGGCCGGGCGTCCCAAACATGTCATACCCCGGGTGCATCGTTGCGACAAGCACGATGAAAGGGGACACGCGATGTGCTGGAAGTGTGACAATCCGGGCGGCACCACCGAGGAGTACCTTGCCGAACTGCGCCAGACGATGCTTGAGACCGGTTGGGCGGTGCAGTACGTCGAGAGCGATCGAATGCCCTTCGCCTACACGGTCGGGCTGACCCGCTACGGGCTGCCCGAGCTCCTGGTCACGGGCGTCACACCGCGCCGAGCGGCGCAGATGCTGAACACCCTCGGTCGGCGAGCCGTGAAGGGCGAGCGGCCGTCACCCGGCATGCGGATCGCTCTTCCCGCCGGCGCGCTCGTAGAAATGGTCGAGGTCGACCATCCCGACGTGTATTTGATATTCGCGGGCGCGATCTTCGGCGACGAGGTGACGGCGCTGCAGGTGGTGTGGGTCGATTCACGCGGACACTGGCCGTGGTCGCCGAGCTTCAACAACGGTCGAGGCATTCAACCGGTGCTGGGTGCACGGGCCGCACCCGGTGCCGCCGAAGCGCCATAGTGGCCCCTGCAAACCCGATGAGTGAACTGTCGGTACGCTTCGGAGGGAAATTCCATCCTGGTGGAATGCCTTTGTGGCTCAGGGGAATACACGATTATTCTGCGGTCAGCACCGAGATCAAAAACCCGGAACTAATTGTGCGAAAACGCACCATCGCGGGCACAATGTTCCTAGCCTTGGCTCCGCCGTGAAAACACCGTTCCCATGCGGTTGTCACGGGCGGCACAACATCGGTGCTTTCCCGGCCCGACGGAAGGGGTCAGTGGCTTTGATTAACTCCAGCAATGGGATCCATTCCCGAAAAGACTTGCATGTCGTGCAGGTGTCCTTGGCGGCGAATTTCACCCAAAGCCTGCGCAACGCCGACCTCCGCGTGACCCGCCCGCGAATCGCGGTCCTGTACTCGGTTCACCAGAATCCGCATTCGGACACGGAAACGATCATCCGCCTTGTGCACGACTGCCTGCCCGACACGTCCCGACAGGCCGTGTACGACATCCTGCATGCGCTGACCGACGCGGGGCTATTACGACGGGTACAGCCGCCGGGCTCGGTTGCGCGCTACGAAACTCGAGTGGGCGACAACCACCATCACGTGGTCTGCCGGAGTTGTGGGGCCATCGCAGACGTGGAGTGCGCCATCGGTGACACGCTTTGCTTGACCCCTTCGGATGCCAACGGCTTCCACCTCGACCAGACCGAGGTCGTCTATTGGGGCCGATGTCCCGACTGTTGGGCTTCGGACGGGTTGCGAGCCGACGATGCCAACCACGACGATGCCAACCACGACGATGCCAACCACCCCGCCACCCACATCCCGGATCAAATGCCGTGCCCGAGCGACGACCGCCCGCCCACCCACAACATCGGCCAGCCGGTGCCGGCGCCGGCCGCGGCGACTACGGGATGGGTTGCCCCCGGCCCGCTCGCGCCCAATACCGCGTTGAGGGCGGCCGGAATCGGGACAGGCGGGCTGGGCGCCAACGCCGGTTGGGCTCGCTACGACATCGCTGATGCCACGGTGGCCAGCAACGGGCCTCGCGTCGAGCCTGCCGTTCCGCGCTCGGGCAACATCGATGTGAAATGAGTTGTTCGCGCCGGTAAGCTGCTGGTTCATGGGGTTCAAGGTGAAAGCATCCGTGGCGGCGCGAGGTGCCGCCGCCGGGTTGCTGCTTGCGGGCTGGGCCGTGTCGGCCGGGGTGGCCGGCGCCGATCCGGAGCCGACGCCGCCGTCGCCGTCTCCGGCAGCCTCACCCGGACCGTCGCCTTCACCGGCCGCGTCCCCCGCATCGGCACCGAAGACGACGATCGACCACGACGGCACGTACACGGTGGGGACGGACATCGCGCCGGGCATTTACAGCTCGGCCGGGCCCGTCGGCAGCGGCACCTGCTACTGGAAGCGGACGAGCAACCCCGACGGCAACCTCGTCGACAACGCCATGAGCAAAAAGCCGCAGGTTGTGCAGATCGATCCGGGCGACAAGTCGTTCAAGACGACGGGCTGCCAGCCGTGGCAGCTGACCCCCGACGCCACCGTGCCCCCCGAAGCGCCGCCCGCGGGTGTGCAAGGCACTCTCGGCATCCTCAACGGGCTGCTCGGCGGCCAGAACGGCCAGCAACCCCCCCACTCCTGACGAGAGCTTGCGGCCATTGGCAAGTGATGCGGGTGACCCGCAGGAGATCGTCGTCGTCGGCGCCGGCGTCAGCGGTTTGACGTCGGCGATCTGCCTGGCAGAAGCGGGCTGGCCAGTGCGGGTGTGGGCGGCCGCGATGCCACAACAGACGACCTCGGCGGTGGCCGGCGCGGTGTGGGCTCCCCCGCGGCCCGCCGAACGCGCCGCGGCGACCCTGGGTTGGAGCGAGCACTCTCTGCGGGTGTTCCGCGAACTGGCCGGCGACCCGGGGACCGGCGTTCGTATGGCACCGGCGCTGGCCGTCGGGGAATTCATCGGCGCCGAGGCGGCCGCGCCGGCGGCCAAGCTCATACCCGACCTGCGGCCGGCCGATCCGGCCGACGTCCCGGCGGGCTTCGGCGCCGGCTTCCGCGCCACGATGCCGATGATCGACATGCCGCGATACCTCGATTACCTGACCCGGCGCCTGGCCGCGGCCGGCTGCGAAATCGAGGAGCGCCCGGTCGGGTCGTTGGCCGAGGCCGCCGACGCCGCACCGATCGTGGTCAACTGTGCCGGGCTCGGCGCCGCAGCGCTGACGGGCGATGACACCATGCGGCCGCGGTTCGGCCAGCATGTCGTGCTGGCCAATCCCGGTCTGCGGCAACTGTTTATCGAGCTGAACGAGGCGGCGGAGTGGACCTGTTTCTTCCCCCACCCGCAGCGGGTGGTGTGCGGCGGCATCAGCATCCCCGACCGCTGGGACACCACCGCGGACCCCGAGGTGACCGACCGCATCCTGCAACGCTGCCGCCGGATCGAGCCACGCCTCGGCGACGCCGAGGTGATCGAGACGATCACCGCGCTCCGCCCGGACCGGCCGTCGGTGCGGGTGGAAGCCGAGCCGCTGGGGCGGGCTCCCCGACAAGCACTGTGCATCCACAACTACGGCCATGGCGGCAACGGCGTAACCCTCTCGTGGGGTTGCGCGCGCGACGTGGTGCGTCTGGTCGACGGGGTCGCGCGGTGAGCATCGACTACCGGCTGGACGACCACGTCGCCACCATCACCATCAACCGCCCGGAGACGCGAAACTCGTTGGATATGGCGCACTTTCGCGACTTGGCCCACGCGTGGGCGGCGTTCCGCGACGACGAACGGGCCTGGGTGGCGGTAATCACCGGCGTCGGCCGGGACTTCTGCACGGGCGCCGACCTCAAGAAGTTCATCCCCGAACTCACCGGTGACCTGCCGCGGCCCGACGGGTGGAACAAGGACGACGCCATCCACGCCGTCCTGCATCGGTTCCCCGTGTACAAGCCGATCGTGGCCGCCGTGAACGGGACGTGCGTCGCGGGCGGCTTCGAGATGCTGACCTCCACCGACATTCGAGTCGCCGTTCCCGAGGCGCGTTTCGCGGTGATGGAGCCCAAACGCGGCCTGTTCGCCGGCGGCGGAAGCACCGTGCGGCTGCCCCGGCAGATGCCCTACCCGCTGGCGATGGAGCTGCTGCTGACGGCCGACATGGTGGACGCTGAGCGGGCCCTGGCCATGGGGCTGATCAACCGGGTGGTCCCGGCGGATCAACTGATGGACACCGCATACGACTTCGCCGCGCGCATCGTTGCCAACGCTCCCCTGGCGGTCTTCGCGACGAAGCAGTCGGCCGTCGAAGGGTTGGCGCTGGATCTCAAGTCGGCCTACGACAACGAAACCCGGCACAGCGACCGCGTTTTCGAGACTGAGGACGCTAAGGAGGGGCCGCGCGCGTTCGCCGAGAAGCGACCGCCGCGCTGGCGGGCCCGCTGAAGGTTTAGGCGCCGTCAGGCCCGGGTGACGTCGCGGATCACCAGCGACAGCACCCAGCTCACGATCGACAGCAGGATGGCGGCCCAGATCGCCGTCCACCAGAAATGGTCTATCTGCAGTCCCCAGTGCGTGGTGTGCGCGGTGATCCATGCGGTGATCCACAACATCAGCGCGTTGATCACGATGTGGATGAGCCCGAGGGTCAGGATGTAGAGGGGAATCGACAGAAACTGCACGACCGGCTTGATGAACGCGTTGACCAGACCGAAGATCACGGCGACAACGAAGATGATGCCCGCCGTCTGCAACGTGGTGGTGCCGCCGACGAATCTCATTCCGTGCATGAAGAGGGTGACGATCCACATTGCGATACCGGTGAGCGCGGCGCGAAGCAGGAAAGGTCCCATGCGGGAGATCCTGCCACCCGGCGGCCTGTTTAGTTGAGGTTGTAGAAGCGCTGCGCGTTGAGGCCGCCGATCTTTTCGCGTGCCTCCTCGCTGATGTCCGCGCGGGTTCGCAGGTGCTTGGTGCTCTCCGGCCATTCGCCGTCCCAGTGTGGGTAGTCGCTGGCGAACATGATGAAGTCGGCGCCGAGCACATCGATCACGCCGGGCAGGATCGGTTCCTCCGGCTCGCACGTCACGAAGATGTTGCCGGCGGCCAGGTACTCGTGCGGATCGCGACGCCAGCCGCGCTCGACCCAGTCACCCCGCTTCTCGTAATGCTCATGCAGACGATCGATGAAGAACGGGACCCACCCCGCGCCCGCCTCGAGGAAGGCGACCCGCAGCTGGGGATGCCGCTCGAAGACGCCGCCGGAGACCATCGCGGTCATCGCCGTCATCTGGTCGAAGGGAAAGCTGATGCAGTGCACCTGAATGTAATTGGTGAAGCGGTCCACGCCGATCTTCGGCAAATGGATGCCAGGGGCACCGTGCACGCCCAGCGGCATTCCGAGTTCGACGGCGGCGGCGTAGAACGGATCGAGGTCGGGGTGGTCGAGGTTGCGGGTCTTGAGGGCCGGCGGGACCAGCATGGCCACCAGCCCGAGTTCTTTGGCTTCCGTCATGACGTCGATGGCCGCCTGGCCGTGTTCGATCGGGGTGACGGCGACGCCGAGCAACCGGCCTTGCGAGGACGCGCAGTAATCCGCGATCCACTGGTTGTAGAGCCGCGAGAATCCCGCGGCGAACTCCGGATCCTCGAGGCTGGGGGCGCACAGGCCCATGCTCGGATACAGCACCATCGTGTCGATGTGATCGCGGTCGGCGTCGCCCAGCACCCCCTCGGGTGTGCGGCAATTGATGTCGGGTGCCTTGCTGATCCCGTGTTCGGGCGGGCAACCCGCACCGGGGCCCTCGTCCTCCGGATAGTTGCGGCCCTCGAACACCAACCGCAGGCGGCCGTCCGTGCTGGGCTTGACGTGGTCGGGCCAGCGTTTGATCGCTTCGATCGCCAGCGAGGAGTTCTCGGCGACGTGTCCATCGGCATCGATGATTCGCATGTATCCGGAACTTACTCTCGCGCATCGCCGCCCGGTACTGCAACGATGCTGAAGTGACAACACAACCTTCTCGGCAGAAGTTGACCGCCGATCAGCGGAATTCGTTCGTCGCGGCGTTGCTCGGCTGGACGATGGACGCCTTCGACTACTTCATCGTCGTGCTGGTCTACGCCGACATCGCCAAGACGTTCCACATCAGCAAGGCGGAGGTCGCGTTCGTCACGACCGCCACTCTCTTCATGCGGCCCGTCGGCGCGCTGCTGTTCGGGCTGTGGGCCGACCGCGTCGGGCGGCGGCTTCCGCTGATGGTCGACGTGATCTTCTACTCCGTCGTCGGGTTCCTGTGCGCGTTCGCGCCGAACTTCACCGTCCTGCTGATCCTGCGTTTGCTCTACGGCATCGGGATGGGCGGCGAGTGGGGGCTGGGGGCCGCGCTGGCCATGGAGAAAGTTCCCGTCGAGCGGCGCGGCTTCTTCTCGGGGTTGTTGCAGGAGGGCTACGCCTTCGGCTACCTGCTGGCCAGCGTCGCGTCGCTGGTGGTGATGAACTGGCTGGGCCTGTCGTGGCGCTGGCTGTTCGCCTTGAGCATCATCCCGGCGCTGGTCAGCCTGATCATCCGATACCGGGTGGAGGAATCCGAGGTGTGGGAGGCCGCGCAGGACCGGATGCGGCTCACCAGCACCAGGATTCGCGACGTGCTGCGCGACCCGGCGATCATCCGCCGTTTCTTCTACCTGGTGCTGCTGATGACGGCGTTCAACTGGATGAGCCATGGCACCCAGGACGTCTACCCCACCTTCCTGGGCGCGACGAGCAATCATGGCGCGGGCCTGCACAGCGTTACGGTCAAGTGGATCGTCATCGTCTACAACGTCGGCGCCATCATTGGCGGGCTGTTCTTCGGCACGATGTCGCAGCGGTTCGGCCGCCGCTACACCATCATCTTCTGCGCGTTGTTGGGCCTGCCGATCGTGCCGCTGTTCGCCTACTCGCACAGCGCGGCAATGCTGTGCCTTGGCTCGTTCCTGATGCAGCTCTGCGTGCAGGGCGCGTGGGGGGTGATCCCCGCTCATCTCACCGAGATGTCCCCGGACGCCATCCGCGGCCTCTACCCCGGCGTGACCTACCAGCTCGGGAACCTGTTGGCCGCGTTCAACCTGCCCATCCAGGAACACCTGGCCGAGACGCACGGCTACCCCTTCGCGCTGGCGGCGACGATCGTGCCGGTGCTGATCGCTGTGGCCTTCCTCACGCTGATCGGCAAGGACGCCACGGGGATTCGGTTCGGCACCTCCGAAAGCGCGTTCCTGCCAACCGAAATGAGGTGAGGCTACTCGGCGCCGCTCAGGATGCGCAGCAGCAGGTGCATCGCCACCGTCGTCGACCGCTCGCGGACGTCGGAACGGTTGCCGGGCAGCCGCAGCGTTCTTGTATTGGTCCGGCCATCGGCGAGCACCACGCTGAAACAGACTGTGCCGACGGGCTTTTCCGGGGTTCCCCCGCCCGGGCCGGCGATCCCGGTGATCCCGACGGCGGTGTCGGCGCCGAAGCGCTTGAGCGCGCCTTGTGCCATCGCCTCGGCCACCGGTTCGGACACCGCGCCGTGCTTTTCGATCAAGGCCGGGTCCACGCCGAGCAGTTGCGCCTTCGCGTCGTTGGAGTAGGACACCACGCCGCCGGTCACGTAGTCCGAGGAACCGGCCCGGTCCGTCAGCCGCGCCGCCAGCAGGCCCGCGGTGCAGGATTCCGCCGTCGCTATCCAGCGGCCTTGCAGCAACCGCGCCACCAGGTCGTCAACCCTCGAACCGTCCTCGGAGTAGATCTGCCGTCCGTGCCGCTCGCGCAGCAGCTCGGCCAGGCGCGCATAGGCGTCCGCGGCGTCCGGCTCGTAGCGGGTGACCATCTCGATCTCGCCGCGGCGCAGGCAGGTGGTGATCTCCAGGCGGTCAAAGTCGGGGACGGCCTTCTCGGCGTCGCGCAGCGTCTCGGCCAGCCCCGACTCGGGCAGCCCGAACATCCGGATCGTCTCCTGGCGGTAGGTCGTTCGGCCGGCGATCGCCTGCTGCGCGGCGGGTGTCTCAATTGCCCTGTGCCACATGGGCTGAAGCTCGCGCGGCGGTCCCGGAAGCACGATGACCGTCGGCTTGCCGGGCACCACCACACCCGGTGCGGTGCCCACCGGGTCGAGCACCTGCGCGCCGTCGGGGATCATCGCCTGTTTGCGGTTGGCGGCCCTGATCGACTCGAAAGTGCCGGGGTCCAGAGCGGATTGGTACGCGGGATTGCGGCCCATCAATTTCTTGAGGATCTCGGCGATCTTGTTCTCGGTTGCCTCGTCGAGTACGAGCTCGCGGCCGCAGAAGCGCGCCACCACCTCGACGGTCATGTCGTCGGCCGTCGGGCCCAGGCCGCCGCTGGTGACGATCAGGTCCACGCCCTGCTCGGCCATGAAGCGCAGCTGCGCCTCGATGTCGGCGGGGCGGTCGCCGCAGATGGTGATGTGCGCCAGCTCGACGCCCAGCTCGAGGAGGCGATCGGCGATCCAGGGCCCGTTCGCGTCCTGGACGCGCCCGGTGAGGACCTCGGTTCCGGTAACGACTATCCCTGCGCGTGCGCTCACCGGGTTGAGCCTACTGGCGTGTCTGCGGCCGGTTGCCTGAACTAGCCTGGGGCCGTGGCCGGGACGTCTGCGGCACCGCGGATTCGCTACGCCAGATGCGGTGATATCGACATCGCCTACCAGGTCTTCGGGGAAGGCCCGGTCGATCTCGTCTTGCTGGCCGGACCATCGATACCGATCGACTCCATCGACGCCGAACCCTCGCTGTACCGCTTCTACCGGTGTCTGGCGTCGTTCAGCCGAGTGATCCGCTTCGATTTTCGCGGGATGGGTCTGTCGTCGCGAGTGCCCTCGCTGGAGATGATCGGGCCGAAGTTCTGGGCCGAGGACGCGATCGCGGTGATGGATGCGGTCGGCTCCGAGCAGGCGTCCATCCTCGCGACAAGCTACAACGCGATGAGCGGGCTGGTGCTTGCCGCCGACTACCCCGACCGGGTGCGCAGCCTGGTGATCATCAACGGCACGGCGCGGGTGCTGTGGGCACCCGACTACCCCGTCGGCGCCCGGCCCAGCGCCACGGACCCATTCACGTCCGTCGCGATCGAGCCCGACGCGGTTGAGCAGGGGTTCGACGTGCTGGGAATCATCGCGCCCAGCGTCGCCCGCGACGACGCGTTTCGCGCGTGGTGGGACATCGCCGGCAACCGCGCTGCGTCGCCGAGCATGGCGCGCGCCGTGAGCAAGGTCGTGACCGAGAGCGACGTACGCGACACGCTCCCCCGCGTCGGCGTGAAAACCCTTGTCGTGCATCGAGATCGCGTAAAATTCATCCCGGCGGACAATGGTCGTTACCTCGCAGAGCACATCGCCGGGTCGCGCTATGTCGAACTGCCGGGCGAAGATTCGCTGTACTGGGTCGGCGACGCCGGGGCGATGCTCGCGGAAATCGAGGAGTTCCTCACCGGTGTCCGCGGCGGCTCGGACAGCGAGCGCGTGCTCACCACGATCGTGTTCACCGACATCGTCGGCGCCACCCTGCGCGCCGCGGAGCTCGGCGACCAACGCTGGCGGGATCTGCTCGACCGCCACGACAGCGCGGTCCGCCGGGAAATCACGCGATTCGGTGGGACCGAAAGAAACAGGGCCGGTGACGGATTCCTCGCGACGTTTGCGAGTCCCAGCGCCGCAATTTCGTTCGCCGAGGCCGTCGTCGATGCGGTGCGTGTGCTCGGCGTCGAGGTCCGAGTCGGCATTCACGCGGGCGAGATAGAGGTTCGTGGCAACGACGTCGCCGGACTGTCCGTTCACATCGGTGCGCGCGTTTCGGCGCTCGCCGGACCGAGCGAGGTGCTGGTCTCCTCGACGGTGCGCGACATCGTCGCCGGCTCCGGGCGCGAGTTCGCAGCGCGAGGTGAGCATGAGCTCAAAGGTGTGCCGGACTTGTGGCGGCTCTACGCGTCGGTCCGCGAGAAGGCGGCCAGGAAGCCCTAGCCGCCAGGTGTGCCGGGTTGCCCTGGCTCCCCGCTCCGCCTCGTTCGCCATGCGTCACTCCCAGCCTGCCCGGGCGCGAGCTCAGCCTTTTCTTCGCGGTGGTGCGCGACAATGAGCCGATGATCGAGCTAGAGGTGGTGCAAGCCGACGTCACCAAGCTCGAGGTCGACGCGATCACCAACGCGGCCAACACCCAACTGCGGCACGGCGGCGGTGTCGCCGCGGCCATCTCCCGCGCCGGTGGACCCGCGGTGCAGCGTGAGTCGACCGAGAAAGCACCGATTGGGCTCGGCGAAGCCGTCGAAACCACCGCGGGCGACATGCCGGCGCGCTACGTGATCCACGCGGCGACGATGGAACTCGGCGGCCCCACCTCGGCCGACATCATCACCCGCGCCACGGATTCCACGCTGCGCAGGGCCGACGAACTCGGCTGCCGCTCCTTGGCCCTGGTGGCCTTCGGCACCGGCGTCGGCGGGTTCCCGCTCGAAGACGCGGCGCGGCTGATGGTCGACGTCGTCCGTCGGCACCGGGCGAACTCCTTGGAGAAGGTGGTGTTCGCTGTCCACGGCGAGGCGGCCGAGCGGGCGTTCCGGAACGCCGTAGAGGCCTAACCGTCGGAGAGATAACGCTCGACCGTCGCGACCTTCTGCGTCATCGCGTCGTGGGCGCCGGGCCGCCAGTCTGCCTTGATTACCGTGCTGACCCGCGGCGCGCGAGCGGCCACCGCCTCGACGGCACGCTGGACGACGTCCATCACTTCCCCCCAGCTATCGCCCTCGATCACGGTGAACATGGAATCGGTCTTGTTGGGCAGGCCGGACTCGCGAACCACGCGGACCGCGTCGGCAACGATCTCGCCGACGCCCTCTCCGACGCCCAGCGGGGTGACCGAAAACGCGACGAGCACGGACACGTGACGAGCCTACCCAACCTTTTCGCGGCAAGCCTGGCAGCATCGAGGGCCATGCGGGTTCTGGTGCAACGGGTCTCGTCGGCGTCGGTGTCGGTCGACGGCCGGGTGGTGGGAGCCGTCCGGCCGGACGGCCAGGGCTTGTTGGCGTTCGTCGGCGTCACCCACGGCGACGACCCCGACAAGGCGCGGCGGCTGGCCGAAAAGCTCTGGTATCTGCGCATACTCGCCGACGAACGGTCCGCGGCCGATGTCAACGCGCCGATCTTGGTGGTCAGCCAGTTCACCCTGTACGCCGACACCGCGAAAGGCCGGCGTCCGTCATGGAACGCCGCGGCGCCCGCCGAGGTCGCCGAACCGCTGGTGACGGCGTTCGCGGAGGCGTTGCAAGCGCTGGGTGCCGAGGTGCAGACCGGCGTGTTCGGCGCGCACATGCAAGTCGCATTGGTGAACGACGGCCCGGTCACGGTGACTTTGGAACTTTGACGGTGCCAGCGCAGGTACGTTGGTGAGTCGGGAGGCTGCATCCGCTATGAGCATGACACCTGAATTCGGGTCGCTTCGTTCCGACGACGACCAGTGGGACATCGTCAGCGGCGTGGGCTACACCGCGCTGCTGGTGGCGGGGTGGCGGGCGCTGCACGCCGTGAGCCCCCAACCGCTGGTTCGAGACGAATACGCCAAGGCGTTCATCGCCGCCTCGCAGGACCCGTATCTGGCGGGCGTGCTCGCCAATCCGGGAACCTCGGAGGACGAGACGGCCTTTCCCCGCCTGTACGGCGTGCAGACCCGGTTCTTCGATGACTTCTTCACATCCGCGGGTGACGCGGGCATTCGGCAGTCGGTGATCATCGCGGCCGGGTTGGATTCGCGGGCCTATCGCCTCGAATGGCCGGATGACACAACGGTTTTCGAGGTCGACCTGCCGAAGGTCCTGGAATTCAAGGCCCGCGTGCTCGGCGAGCAGGGCGCGACGCCCAAGGCCCGCCGGGTCGAGGTCGGAGCCGATCTGCGCACCGACTGGTCGCGGCGATTGGAAGAGGCCGGCTTCGACACCGAAACCCCGAGCGCCTGGTCGGTGGAGGGAGTGCTGCCCTACCTCACCGACGAAGCCCAGAACACTCTCTTCACCCGCATCAGCGGGCTCAGCGCGCCGGGCAGCCGAATCGCCATCGGCGCGCTGGGATCGCGGCTGGACCGCCAGCAGCTCGCCGCCCTGGAGGCCGACCATCCCGGGGTCAACATGTCCGGCGACGTCGACTTCTCCGCCCTCACCTACGAACCCAAATCCGACCCGGCGGAGTGGCTGGCCGGGCACGGCTGGGCCGTCGAACCGGTCCGCAACACGCTGGATCTGCAGGCAGGCTACGGGCTGACCCCGCCGGAGGTCGACGTCAAGATCGACGCCTTCATGCATTCGCAATACATCACGGCGACGCGCTCGGCGTGAGCCTGGGCTAGGGCGTTAGCAGAACCTTCACCTCGTCACCGGACCGCGCCTCGGCGGTCGCGTAACCTTTGGCCGCCTCGTCCAATGGCAGTGTGGTGGTGAAGATTCCGTCGACGTCGAGCCGGCCGGACCGCAGCAACGGGATCAGCTCGGGCCAGGTCCGCTGGACGGGCGCCGTGGTCATCCGCAAGGTGATGCTGCGGATCAGGCAGCCCAGCGCGTTGAGCGGAAACGGATTCATATCGTGCACGCCCACTACCGAGACGGTGCCTCCCGCCCGCACCGCATTGAGCGCGTCGGTCAGGGAGGCGTCCGTGGCGACGGCGTCGATCACGGCGTCGGCGCCACGGCCCCCCGTCGACGCGAGGATGGCATCGACCGCCGGCGCCTTGATCGGCGTGGCGCCCCACCGCGCGGCACGATCGAGCCGACCATCGACCTGATCGACGGCGAAAACCGTTGCGGCGCCTTGGAAAAGCGCGCTGCGCAGCGCGCACAATCCGACCGCGCCCAGGCCGATCACGGCCACGGTGCCGCCGTACGGAATGTCGGCGCGCTGCGCGGCGGCCCAGCCGGTGGCGAGGTTGTCGGTCAGAAGCAGCGCCTGTTCGGTGCTGATCCCCTCGGGCGTCCGCAGCAGCTGAAAATCGGCGGCGGGCACGGCCAGCAGATCGGCTTGCGCACCGCCGAGCAGCCCGCCGCCGAAGATCTGAAACCCGGAGTAGCACATGACCGGATCGCGGGTGGCGCACCCCGGGCAGTGGCCGCAGCCGGTCACCGAGGACACCATGACCTGGTCGCCGACCTTGACCGTACGCACCTCGGGTCCGACCTCCACGACCGTGCCGACGGCTTCGTGGCCCAGCGCGATCGGGTCGGGCATGGTGAAATCGGCCTCGTAGAAGTGCAGATCCGAACCGCAGATGCCCGCGGCGGCGACCTCGACGATGGCCCCGTCGGGGCCGGGAAGCGTGGGATCGGGGCGGGTCTCGACCCGAATGTTGCGGGGTCCGTCGACGACTACCGTACGCATGGTGGTGTGCTCACTTTCCCTCTCGCACTCGCTCTTTTTGTCGCACAAGAAATTGCGACCAGTCGGGCTCGCGCACCGCGGCCCAGTACTCGTTGAGGCGCCACGGGCTGACGGTGTGGATCTCGCCGTCGGCGTTCTTGAAGTACGAGTGTTTGACCGCCG
The DNA here is from genome assembly GCF_001672815.1 of Mycobacterium sp. E796. Taxonomy (GTDB): domain Bacteria; phylum Actinomycetota; class Actinomycetes; order Mycobacteriales; family Mycobacteriaceae; genus Mycobacterium. The sequence continues at coordinate 29,241 of NZ_LZKK01000344.1, forward strand.
GATGCGACCAGACCATCTTCTTGATCTGCGTTTGTGTGCGCTCGTGCCATGCGGTGGCGGCCTCGGCCTTCGGCTCGATCGAATGCAGGTTCTCCTGGGCCAGCCGCCTGAGGCACTGGTCGACGTAGCGCATCTGCAGTTCCGATTGGAAGATCAGGCTGCCCCCGTGGGCGAGGTGGGTTCCGGGTCCGTAGATGATGAAGAAGTTCGGGAATCCCGGCACGGTGATGCCCAGGTAGGCATACGGTCGGCTCCCCCACATCTCGTGCAGGTCAATCCCGTTGCGCCCCCGCACCTTCAGCGGCCACAGCACATCGGTGTGCCGGAACCCGGTGGCGTAGACGATCACGTCCGCGTCGAACGTCGCGCCGTCCTCGGTGATGACGCCGTGCGATGTGATCTGCCGGATCGGTGTGCGCACCAACTCGACGTTGTCCCGTTGCAGCGTCCGCAGCCAGCTGCCGTTGTCCTGCAGGGTCCGCTTGCCCGTGGCGGGGTAGTCGGGCAGCACCTTGTCCAGCAGGCCTCGCGAGTTTGGGCCCTCCCCGACCTGGCTGGTGATCCACTGCGAGAACATCATTCGCGCAGCGGCGTTGATGTCGCTGACGGCATAGTCCTGATCGGCGTAATCCGGATCGCCCTCGGCGGCATCCAGGCCCTTGTCGGCGCCGGGCCACAGCACGAGAAACCGATACCAGCGGCCGTAGAACGGCAGGTGGCGCATCGCCCAGCGCACGCCGTCGCCGACCTCGTCGTGGTACATGGTGTTGGGGAACATCCATTGCGCCGTCCGCTGGAACACCGTCAGGCGCTCGACGTGGTCGGCTATCGCCGGCGCGATTTGAAATCCGCTGGCGCCCGCCCCGATCAGCGCGACACGCTTGCCCGTCAGGTCGACCGAGTGGTCCCAGGCGGCGGAGTGAAACGAGGGTCCCTCGAAGCTGTCGGCCCCGTCGAGCTCGGGAAGATTGGGCCGGTTCAGTTGCCCGACCGCGGTGATGACGGCCCGCGCGGTAAGCGTGCTGGTCTCACCGTCGGCGCCGCGGACCGAGACGCTCCAGGTGCCGTCGGCGTCGTTCCACTCGGCCGCGGCCACCTCGGTGTTCCACCGGATGTGCTCGGCCAGGTCGTGCTTGTTCATCACCTCGGTGAAATAGTCCTGCAGCTCGTGCTGCTCGGCGAAAAAGTGAGTCCAGTCGTTGTTGGGTTCGAAGCTGTAGCAATAGAAATGGTTTGCGACGTCGACGCGGGCTCCGGGATAGCTGTTCTCCCACCACGTTCCGCCCGGACCGGCGTTCTTTTCGACGATGGTGAACGGGATGTTGGCCTGCTTCAGGCGGATTCCGGCGAGGATGCCCGACTCGCCGCAGCCGACCACCAGCACGGGAAGCTCGGCGGCGGATTGTGCCGGCAGGGCGGTGGGGCGGCGGGGGTCGACGCCCTCCAGATCCATTTCCTCGAGGATCAGCGGCAGGTAATCATCGGTGACATGTTCGCAGGCGGCCCAGTCCATCATCTCCCGAATTAGTTCGGGGCTCAGCGGCTCGGGCTCGGGGCAGCCGCGGTCTCGGTAGTCGGTGATCACCGGCAGCGCCGCCGCGCGCGCCCTGGCCTTGTCCTCCTCCGACATGAACCCCTGGACCTCGTTGAGGAAGATCCCCATCGGCTTGAAGTCCCGGATGAACCGAGGGTCGCCGGTGATGTGGACGAGCGAAAGCAGGAGCGTCGGGATGCTGACATCCTCGAGAGCGGCCGCGATTTCGGCCGTCGAGGTGGTGAACGGACGGCCGGCGTAACGGCTGCGCATCAAGCCGATTCCTTCCGCTAGACGGGGCGTCGTAATTACGCTACGCACGGTTTCGTAATTGGCAGCACCACGCTACCGCGTCACGCCGGAGACGATCAAGAGCCGCTACGGGTCGTCGTCGGTGTCGCGCAGGAAGCGTTCGGGGTGGTGGAAGCTGTTGGTGCGGGGTTGGCCGTGGTCGAGGTGGGGT
>NZ_LZKK01000345.1 GCF_001672815.1 Mycobacterium sp. E796
AGCCGTAGCCGCCGAGCATGCCCAGGTAGCCCTTCGCCGCCCACTGCCGGCAGTGCCGTTCCTCGTGGTGCAGCACCCGGTCCAGGTCGGGGCTGCCCCGAACGATCCGGCGCAGCCGCTCCGCCGGATCGCTGAGCGGGCCGCCGTTGACCATGAAGATGTCGCCCCAGGTGGTGCCGCCCCGCCGGCTGAACTGCCGCTGCAGCCAATTGCCGCCCACGCCCATCAGGATGCCGTTCGGGGTCGTCACCAGGCGCCCGCCGTTGCGGTGAACGAACCGGACGTCGCGCGAGTAACTCCAGCGATTTGCGTTCTGCCGCTTGATGATTCGTTCGACCTCGGCGGCGCAGTACGGCGTCTCGGGAAAATCAGCGGGCCGCCGGCCCGCCTTGCCGTAGTCGGTCCCCGCGTTCAGGACGTAGGTCAGCAGGGTCGCCGCGCGCGCGTCGTCGCCGCTGATCCCCGGCGGCAACAGGAAGAACGATTTGCCGTGCGGGTCCTTGATCTCCTCGGCCTGCCCGAGGATCGCAAAGCTCTCCGGCCTGATGGCGTGGCGCCGGGCGATCTCGGCGACGGCGTCCTCGGGCACGCCGCGGCGTCGGGCGTTTTCCCGCCACGCCTGCCAGTAGCCGTTTGCCCGCACGCTTGCCAATTTAGGGTGGAGTCAATGAACAGGCTGCCCTGGCAACGCCCGCGCCGCGTCACACAGATCACCCGCGGACTGGGCACCCTCGATCGGGAGCTATTCGAGACGATCGCCGAGACGCCTACCCCGCTGCTCGACACCCTCATGCCACCGCTGACCCGGGCGGCCGACCACTCCAAGCTGTGGTTGGCCATCGCGGCGGCGCTGTTGTCGTCGGGCAAACCGTCCGCGCAGCGCGGCGCGACCCGCGGCGTCGTGACGCTCGGCGCCACCAGCCTGATCACCAACCAGGTTGCCAAGCGAATCCGACGGCGCCCGCGGCCCGTCTACGCGTCGGTGCCCCTGGTCAGGCGGGTGCGCCGCCGTCCGGTATCCAACTCGCTGCCGTCGGGACACTCGGCCAGCGCCGCGGCGTTCGCCGTCGGGGTGGGCCTGGAGAATCCACCGCTGGGCTTCGTCCTGGCGTTGCTGGCCGGCGTGGTCGGGCTGTCGCGGGTGGCCACGGGCGCGCACTACCCCGGCGACGTCCTCGCGGGGTTCGGCATCGGCGCCGGCCTCGCGGTGCTGGGCGGCCGGCTCGTCCCGCCGATCGTCGAAACCACGCTGCCCCGGACCGAACCGCTGCTCGTCGACACCCCGCAACGCCCCGACGGCTCCGGCGTCGTCCTCGTCATCAACCCGTCGTCGGGGAGCGGCACCGGCGCCCGCATCGTCGACGAGGTCCGCGCCGAACTGCCCAAGGCCGAGATCGTCGAATTGGGGCCCGACGACGATCCCGAGCCGGCGCTGCGCAGCGCGGCCGAGCGCGCCGAGGTGTTGGCGGTCGGCGGCGGCGACGGCACCGTGGCGGCCGCGGCGTCGGTCGCCATCGACGCCGGACTCCCCCTGGCGGTCTTCCCCGGGGGCACGTTCAACCATTTCGCGAAGGACATCGGCTGCGACACCGTGGCGAAGACGGTGGACGCCATCCGACGCGGCAGCGTGTCCCGCGTCGACCTGGTGTGCCTCAACGAATCTCGGATGGTCCTCAACACCGCGAGCATCGGCGCCTACCCGAAGTTCGTGCAGCGACGCGAAAAGCTGGAGAAGCGCGTCGGCAAGCCGGTGGCCGGCTTCTACGCGCTGCTGCGCACGCTGCGCACCGACCGGCCCGTCACCATCCGCTACGACAACAAGACCCTGCAGACGTCGCTGCTGTTTCTCGGCAACTCGGTGTACCTGCCGAGCGGATTCGCGCCGTCCCGTCGCACCCGCATGGACGACGGCCTGATCGACGTGCGCATCCTGGAGACCGGCCACCCGTGGGCGCGGACCAGGATCCTGACCGCGCTGGCGCTGGGACGCCTGCCGCGCAGCCCGCTCTACCACGAGTTGCAGGTGCCGGAGTTCAGCTTCTCGGCCGTCGATGGCCCGACGGTCATCGCCCACGACGGCGAGGTCGGCGAGCGATACGACCACGCGAGTTTCAGCGCGAAATACCGCATCTTGTCGGTGTTTCGGCCGCAGCCGGATTGCTGAGGTCCCGGAAAGGGCTTGGCTGCAGTATGTTTGACCACGAGCGCGGCCGGCGAGGGGAGCGGGGATGGAACTGGGTCTGGGCGGCAAAGTCGCGGTGGTGACCGGCGCCAGTAAAGGCATCGGCCTGGCGATCACCCGTCGTTTCGTCGAGGAGGGCGCTCGGGTGATCGCCGGGTCGCGGACGATCAGCGCCGAGTTGGCCGAGCTGGCCGACGCGGGCTCGGTCGAGTCGGTCACCGTCGACCTGGCCGAGCCCGACGGTCCCGCCCGCCTGGTGGCCGCGGCCGGCGATCGGCTCGACATCCTGGTCAACAACGTGGGCTTCGGCGCTCCGCGGCTCGACGGCTTCCTCGCGATCACCGACGACATGTGGCAGCAGACCTTCAACCTCGATTTCATGGCCAGCGTGCGCGCGATCCGGGCCGCCCTGCCGCCCATGCTCGCCAATGGCGGCGGGGCGATCGTCAACGTCGGATCGGTCAACGCGCGGCTGCCGCTTCCGATGGTCACCGACTACAGCGCGGCCAAAGCCGCCTTCAGCAACCTGGCCAAGTCGCTGTCAAAAGAGTTCGGGCCCAAGAACATTCGCGTCAACACCGTCGAACCGGGCCCCGTCGTCACCGACTTCTGGCTCGGTCGCGACGGGCTGGCGTCCGTGTTGGGCGCCCCCAACGGGAAGTCGGCCGAACAGGTCACCGAAGAGTTCGCGTCGGGCAGCACGGTATCGGGGCGGTTCACCAGGCCCGAGGAGGTCGCCGACCTGGTGCTGATGCTGGCCAGCGATCGTTTCGCCAACATGATGGGGGCCGGCGTGGCGATCGACGGGGGCATGATTCCCACGCTGTGAGGCCACTGTTTAACAGCGCCAACACAGTCCCCGCCTAGCCGTGCCTCAGCGATCGAGTGTTTGCTCTTAGCGTCGCCGCGACGACCGCTGAAACTTGGGATCGGTAGGCCGGGCAAGCGATACACGATTTTGGCATTCGGCGACTATGGGCGGTCGCCGCGTCGGTCGGAGGTCGGGATGTCCTATTTGGTTGCGGTCCCTGAGTACGTGACGGCGGCGGCGTCGGATCTGGCGAACGTCGGTTCGACGATCAGCGCGGCCAACGCCGCGGCGGCGGCCCCGACGACGGCGCTGGTGGCGGCGGGCGGCGACGAGGTCTCCGCGGCGGTCGCGACCACGTTCGGCGCGCACGCGCAGGCCTACCAGGCGATCAGCGCCGAGGCGGCGGCGTTTCACCAGCGGTTTGTCGAGCTGCTCAACGCGGGCGCGGCCTCGTACGCCGGCGCCGAGGCCGCGAACGCCAATCCCCTGCAGGGGCTCCTCAACGACATCAACGCGCCCTTCGAGGCCCTGCTGGGGCGCCCGCTGATTGGCAACGGCGCCGACGGCACCCCGGGCACCGGCGCCAACGGCCAGAACGGCGGGCTGCTGTGGGGCAACGGCGGGGCCGGCGGATCCGGCGGCCCCGGCCAGAACGGCGGCAGCGGTGGCAGCGGCGGGTTCTTGTTCGGCAACGGCGGCCGGGGCGGCAACGGTGGGAACGCGATCGGCGCCGGCGTGGCCGGCTTCGGCGGCAATGGCGGCAGCGCCGTCGGACTTTTCGGCAACGGGGGCGGCGGCGGGACCGGCGGTGTCAGCGTCAACGGCGTCGGCGGCGACGGCGGCTTCGGCGGGAACGGCGGGTTCCTGATCGGCAACGGCGGCGTCGGTGGCACCGGTGGCAACGGCTTCGTGGCCGGCTGGGGCGCCGCGGGCGGCAACGGCAGCAGCTTGATCTACGGCCTGGGCGGCGCCGGCGGCGCCGGCGGGTCCAGCCTCAATTTCAGCAACGGGCTCGCGGGCGTCGGCGGTGACGGCGGCAGCGGCGGCGCCCTCTTCAACCTCATCGGCACCGGGGCCGACGGCGGCGCCGGCGGGGCGGCCGTCGGCGCCGGAAACATCGGCGGCCAGGGTGGCCAGGGCGGCAGCGGCAGCGGTCTCGTCTTCGGCCTCGGCGGCCTCGGCGGCGCCGGCGGCACCGCCCTGACGCCGGGCGGCACCGGCGGCCCCGGCGGAAACGGCGGCGACAACGGTTACGTGTTCAGCGACGGCGCCGGCAGCATCTACGCCGGGGGTTCCTTCTTCGGCATCGGCGGGGCCGGCGGCGACGGCGGGGTTGCCCAGGCCGGCGGCCACGGCGGTACCGGCGGGCTCGGCGGCCTTGGCGGGCTGCTCTTCGGCCTCGGCGGCCACGGCGGCAACGGCTACGGTGCGGCGGGCCTGGCGTTCGGCGGCAACGGCAGCCAGGGCGGCTACGGCGGCCTGCTCTTCGGCATCGGCGGCGCGGGCGGCAACGGCGGCTTCGGGGCCGTCCCCGGCGTCGGCGGACAAGGCGGCTTCGGTGGGTATTACCTGTTCGGCCCGAACGGGGCTAACGGGTTACCGGGGTGATTTGCGGTCGCTACTTGAAGAGGCCTTGCACAATTGCCGTGGCAATGGCGTTGGCTAATGAGTTGATTATCGGGTCGAGAATTGGTGCAAACAAAAAGAATAGGAAACGGCCGATTAAGTTCTGCAAGTCGACCAAGAACCACTGGACCACCGGGTTGGCGGCGCCGTCGGCGACCCCGCCGAGGGGCTACATCACCGCGGCGTTTGCGGCCTCAGCGCTGGCGAAAGCCCCCGCGCCGGCCTGCAAGTTCTGCGTGAACTGCTGATGAAATGCCTCCACCTGGCCCGCGATCGCCTGGTATTCCTGGCCGTGCGCGGAGAGCAACTGCGCCACAGCGGCGGATACCTGATCGGCGGCCGCGGCCGGCACCGAGGCCGTGGTGGCGGCAACCGCGCTGTTCGCGGCGCTCAGTGTTGACCCGATGGTCGCCAAATCCGTTGCGGCGCTGCCAATTAGCTTTGGCGCCGCGATCAGATCCGACATGCCCGTCCTCCTAGCGCGTCATCGAGCCATTCGAGATTGCAAAAGTATCGCCCGAAAGCCATCATTTTCACAAGTCGCCTTCTGTATTTAGCCGACTGACAAAGATTGCGCAGAACAAGATCTACCTACGAGGCCGCGACTATTTCATCAAAATAGTGACGGATCGCTGCTCTCTCGGTGCCCGTCGCGCGGCAGATGCCGCCGTCTGGCTTGATAGCCGAGCCGGATCGCCAACGACCAGAGCGCGAAAATTGCCACGAACCCGGCTACCAGTACTAGATCCATGATTCGCTCCTGCCAGAAGGCATACCCGCTGATGCGTCGGCCGTACCATTTGCTGGCCCACTGTCCGCCGGGTGTCGATCAGCACATCGCAGCGGTCGTACTGTTCGGGAACGGCAGCCATGGAGTCGCCCCCGCCTTCGCCGGCAAGACGATCGACCAGTGTGCGCCGGGCGACCCCATCTGCGGGAGAGGGCTGAATTGGCCGTCGCATTTGCAGCCGTCGTACATCGACTCGGGATTGGTGGATCAGGCCGCCAGCTTCGCCGCCGGCAGGCTGTAGGACGGCTAGTGGTGGCCGCCGCCGGAGCTGTGGCCGCCGCCGGAGCTGCCGCCGCCGATGGAGCTGCCGCCGGAGCTGTGGCCGCCGCCGAGGGAGCTGCCGCCGCCAACTGGGCCGCCGCCACCGCCGACGGGCCCACTACTTCCTGGGCTGCCGCCTGCGCCGACCGGTCCACTGCTGCCCGGGCTCGCGGCGCCGCCGAGGGGTCCACCGCCGCTAGGAGGCGTGCCAACGCCGACCGGTCCGCCGCTTTCGGGAGGCGTGCCGCCGGGGTTGCCGTGACTGGGACCGGAACCGGTGGCGGGTCCGCCGCTCTCGGGCGGCGCGCCGTCAGGGTTGCCGTGGCCCGGCACGGGACCACCAATGGGCCCGCCGCTCTCGGGCGGCGTTTCGCCGGGGGCGCTGTGGCTGGGGCCGGGACCGCTGCCCGGTTCGCCGCTTTCGGGGGGCGTATCGCCGGGTGTCCCGTGGCCGGGGCCCGGGCCGTTGGCGGGCCCTCCGCCCCCATTACCGGGGGGCGCCCCTTCCGTACCACCGGGATTTGTCCCGGGCCCGTGGCCCGGCGGAGTTTGGTGGGGTGGCGGCGAGTGCGGCGGAGGGACGTGGACGGGCGGTGGCTCGGCCGGCGGCGACGGATGCGGCGGCGCCTGGATCAGGGGCGGACTCGCTGGCGGGTCGGAGAACCAAACCTGCGGAAGGGGGCGCGGAGCTATCGGCGGGACCACGACCACGGGAAACGGCACGGCCGGCGCGACAGGAACCGGAGCCTCCGGAACGGGAGCCGCGGGGACCGGAGCCGGCGGAATCAGGGCCGCGGGCGGAGGAGGCACAGGAGCCGCGGCGGCCGGGACCGGCGCTGCCGGTGGCGAACCCGCGGTTAGAGTCAACGGCTTGGGTGCCTCCGCCTTGGTGGCGGCCACTTGCCAAGGCGCAGGCGCGAATACGTGCTCTGCCGGGGCGAGGAGATTTTGCAGTGGCGCGGGCAGCATTCCGACGGTCGTGTGGACGCCGACCGACAGCGCGATCTCCAACGCCATCGCCGCGCTGATAGCGGCGACCGCCACCGCGCTACCGACCAGCAGGTCCGGCCTGGAACGGGGCTCGCTTTCATCCTGATCGGCGACGTCCATGACGACGGTCGGTGCGCTTGCCTCGTCGTCTTCCACTGCGCTATAAGCGAATTCGTCGCCGTCCGCCTCGGCATCGGCGATGCGCAGGTATTCGGGCAGGGTACTCGCGTCGAGCGCACCGGTGCCCGGATCTTGTGCGTAGGCCAGCGCGGCGGTCGACGACGCGAACAACGGCGCATTCGCCGAGGCCAGGGCAGCACCACGGGCCAGGGCGGTCTCGGGCTCCTCCGGCGCGCTCACGTCAAGCGACGTCACCGATTCCAGCGCCGGCTTGATCGGCGCGATGTCGACGCCCGAGCCGACCAGGAACAGCCCGTCGGGTGCGAGCTCCATCTTCTCCAGTCCGGCGACCATGCCGCTGAGTTGTGTGATCGCCTCGCCGTAGGACTCGGCGTAGATCGGTTGCTTGTAGACGTCGGCGATGGAGCCGTCGGAGGTCTCGACGACGGCCAGAGTTGCGGTGTCGGGCTCCACGTACAGCACTGCGGTGCGCTCGTAACCGACTGCGCCGCCGACACTTTGGGCCAGCGCCGCCGCTGCCAGAAACGCCGACACCAGCATGACGTTCTCGATCTTGTGGGCGGCCAGCGCGTCGCGCAAAGCGGCCGCCTCGAACTGATCGGTCCACGTCACACCGATCGCCGACAGCTCGAGGCCAGCATCGGCGGCGCCCTCACGGGTGCCGAGAATGGCGGCGACCACTTGGTCGGGTGCGCTCGCCGTGGCCGGGTCGTCGGCAGCGGTGACGTCGAACTCGTCCTCTTCTACCGTTGCGCCGTCGGCGTTTTCGCCTTCCAAGACGACCATCTGGATCGACGCCGGTGCCATCGACACGCCGAGCACGATGTCCAATAC
>NZ_LZKK01000346.1 GCF_001672815.1 Mycobacterium sp. E796
GTCGTTCGACACCGATGACATGACCTCCACGAGTGAAATCGCGGTCCAGTTTTGGAACCGTCCCCTCACCGGTCGCGCGGTTGTGACTATGTCCAATTTGTGTATTCGGCAGATGCGCTCGGTTCTCGCGCGCGATACCGGCGGTAACGCCCTCGAACCGAGCGGGTGGCGCAGGCGGCACCGGCGGCGTGGCCGGCCAACCCGTCTGAACGGCTGCACCGGCGGAGGCGGCTAAGTGGTCTGGCCGGTAACAAAACGGGGTCAAGCCCAATCTCATTGCTGTACCTTGCATTCATGCGTTTCGCCGTCGCGATCGTGTCATCTCCCTCCCATCACGACATTGGCGGCGAAGCTTTGAACGAGGTCGCCGAGGCACTGCACCATGCGCTTTTGGCGCATGGCCATGACTCGGTGCTGACCAACCGCTTCCACCTCGACGATCGCCGCACCATCGTCCTGGGCGCAAACCTTCCCGTTCAGACGGGTTGGCCGGCCACGCCGCCGGTGCCGCCTGCGCCACCCGCTCGGTTCGAGGGCGTTACCGCCGGTATCGCGCGCGAGAACCGAGCGCATCTGCCGAATACACAAATTGGACATAGTCACAACCGCGCGACCGGTGAGGGGACGGTTCCAAAACTGGACCGCGATTTCACTCGTGGAGGTCATGTCATCGGTGTTTTTCGCG
>NZ_LZKK01000347.1 GCF_001672815.1 Mycobacterium sp. E796
TCTGCTCGCGGTGCGCGCGGCCGGCGGCGCTGTCCTCGGCGACGAGTCGGCTGTCGACCATCTCGCGGAACTGCAGGATCACCATCACGTTCTCTATGCACGCGGTGCGGTTTCGTTCCCCGATCGGCCGGCGCTCGGTCTCGTAGCTGGCCAACAACGCCGGTCCGCCCCAACCCTGCAGTTCCGCGAGATGGTCGACAGCCGACTCGTCGCCGAGGACAGCGCCGCCGGCCGCGCGCACCGCGAGCAGATCGCGCGGTTCCTGGCCGCCAATGACGCCGAAAACATCAGCCTCGGAATCGAACTCGACGTGCGCTACGACGCCTCACCGGTTGTCGTTCCCGACGGCAGCCTGGCGCCGCCGTGGGACCGCCGGACCTTCGCCCCCACCGTGCGGCCCGGCCATCGCGCACCCAATGTGGTTGTGGGCGAAGACGAGACGCTGTTCGACCGCTTCGGTCCCGGGTTCACGCTCGTCGACGCGCTCGGCGACGACGGCGGATCCGGGCCGCTGCTGACCGAGGCCACCCGGGCCGGCTTGCCCATCCGCCATCTGCGGCTCACCGATCCGGGGCTGGCCGCGTTGTACGGGCGCCGGTTGGTGTTGATCCGCCCGGACCTGCACATCGCCTGGAGCCACACCGACGCCGGCGACGCCGCCGCCGTCATCGCGCGCATACGCGGCCTGCAGCCGGCCGACGTGGGCGCGTAAACCCCTCGGACACAACGGAAAGCGAGAACGATGAACACCCTGCTATGGACCTTGCAAGTCGTGCTGGCCGTGGTCTTCGCCGGCGCCGGCGCCGTCAAGCTCATCAAGCCCCGCGAGTGGCTGTCGAAGAACCTCGGGGACTGGGTCGACAACGTCCCCGCGTGGTTCCCCAAGGCCCTCGGCACCGCCGAAGTCCTGGCCGCCATCGGGCTGATCGTGCCGCCGCTGGTCCACATCGCACCGGTCCTCACGCCGTTCGCGGCCAGCGGACTGGTCATCGTCATGCTCGGCGCCATCGTCACGCACGCCCGCCGCGGCGAGTTCGCCAACGTCGCGTTCACCGTGGCGCTGGCCGTCATGGCCGGCGTCGTCGCCTGGGGACGCTTCGGGCCCTATGCGTTCTGACGAGCCGCCGTGTGAAACGGGTTCCGGCCGGTGCGGTTGGCGTCAACGTATGGACACGTTTCACGCGCTCGTCGCGCGCCAAGATGGTGACCCGATAACCGCGTCGGTCGAGACGCTGAGCTCCTCGGACCTGCCGCCCGGCGGGGTGACGGTCCGGGTGCAGTACTCGAGCGTCAACTTCAAGGACGCCGACGGCAAAGTCGGGCGACTGCGACTCGACGACCTCGCCGGTCAGGTCGATGCCCGGCCTGCAGCGGGCTGACCGGGGGGCCGGCGTCGCACACCACGGTGATGGCGTTCATCCTGCGTGGCATCGCGCTGCTCGGGAAGGACTCCGCGCTGATGCCGATCGGCCGGCGGCGCGAATTGTGGGCGCTGCTGGGCGATTCACTGCGGCCTCGCCACCTGGAGTCGCTGATCCACGAGGTCGACGTGAAGGACGTCGTCGGGGCGCTCGATCAGCCGCCGACGCGTTCTCCGGCCGGGCGGTGGTGCGGGTCGCCGGCGGGTTCTGAGTCGGCAGTAGGCTGTTCGACCATGCGAGCGGCACGGGTGACTCGGCTGGATGGTCCGGACGCGATCGAGGTGGCTGAGGTCGATGAACCCGCCGGGGACGGTGTGGTCGTCGAGGTGCACGCCGCCGGCGCGGCGTTCCCCGACGCGCTGCTGACCCGTGGCCTGTATCAGTACCGGCCGGAGCCGCCGTTCGTGCTCGGAGCCGAGATCGCCGGTGTGGTGCGGTCGGCCCCCGACAACATCCACGTCAAGGCCGGCGACCGCGTGGTCGCGCTGACGATGTTGTCGGGCGGAATGGCCGAGGTGGCCGTCGTGCAGCCCAACCGGGTGTTCAAGCTGCCGGACAACGTGAGCTTCGAGGCGGGCGCCGGCCTGCTGTTCAACGACCTCACGGTGTACTTCGCGCTGACCGTGCGCGGCCGCCTGGCCAACGGCGAGACCGTACTGGTGCACGGCGCGGCGGGCGGGATCGGCACCTCGACGCTGCGGCTGGCCTCGCTGTTGGGGGCGTCGCGCACCATTGCGGTCGTCAGCACCGAAGACAAGGCCGACGTCGCAACGGCCGCCGGCGCCACCGACGTGGTGCTGGCCGAGGGGTTCAAGGACGCCGTCAAGGAGCTCACCGGCGGCCGCGGCGTCGATGTGGTGGTCGATCCGGTCGGCGGCGACCGTTTCACCGATTCGCTGCGTTCGCTCGCGCCCGGCGGTCGGCTGCTGGTCATCGGATTCACCGGCGGCGAGATTCCCACCGTCAAGGTGAACCGGCTGCTGCTCAACAACATTGACGTCGTCGGCGTGGGTTGGGGAGCCTGGACCGCGACCCACCCGGACGCGCTGGCCGAGCAGTGGGCCGGCCTGGAGCGCCTGCTCAGCTCGGGCAAGCTGGCCGCCCCCACACCGGAGGTCTACCCGCTGGAGCAGGCGGCAGCGGCGGTCGCATCGCTCGAGAATCGTACGGCCAAGGGCAAAGTCGTGGTGCGCATCCGCGATTGACGCACTCCGGTCACGTCTGCCACGCAGGCCGCAGCGGAGAAGGAATTGCCTCTTTGCCCGCCTCGCAGCGACAACGGCCGCGCCGGTCTTGCACCAAGGAACTTGTCGCTGAGAGGCGGGCACAAAGGGTGTCCCTTCCTCCGGGAGACGCTTGGGGCGGATGTGACCAAAGCTACGAAGCCCTCGCCTCTTGTGCATCCCAAAAACAAAAAGTAATGTCACTTTCAGTTTTTGAGGCCCTGCCGCCGGAGCCCAGGAGTCGCCCCATGGAATCGTTTGTTCACCTGCGAAAAGGCAAGACGCCGCGCCGGCTGCACGCCGACCTCGACGGGCTGAAGGACGACGAGCTGGGCCGGGGCGGATTCACCGGCCGGACCGCCAACATGTACCGCCGCAACGACCCCACCGCCTATCGGTCGGTCGGCCCGCTGCGCCCTGTCGACGTGCTCGCCGGAGAGCTGAAACCCGGCGATGCCACCGACGCCGGCGGCGGTCCGCTGCTGATGTTCAGCAACGACGACTGCCGAATCCAGTTGAGCCGCCGCCACGAGCCGATGCCGTTTTACCTCCGCCACGTCGACGGCGACTTGCTGTGCTTCGTGCACCGCGGCGCGGGCCTGCTGGAGACCGAGTTCGGGCCGCTGCGCTACCGCGAGGGCGACTGGGTCTACATCCCGAAGGCGTGCACCTGGCGGCAGCTGCCCGATACCGAGACGACGCTGTTGATGATCGAGGCCAGCGACGAGTTCCGGGTGCCGCCGCCCGGCGCGCTCGGCCGCCACTTCCCGTTCGACCCGTCGCAGGCCACGATCCCCGAACCGCAGCCGATCGACGATGACGGGCGCGACGAGTACCAGGTCCGGCTCGTCCATGAGGGCGGGCCGACAACGCTGTTCTACCAACACAATCCGATCGACGTCGAAGGGTGGCGCGGTGACAACTTTCCGTTCACCTTCAACATCGCCGACTACAACGTGGTCACTTCGGACAGCGTTCACCTGCCGCCGACCGTGCATCTGTTCATGCAGGCCACCGGCGTCTATGTGATGAACTTCCTGCCAAAGCCTGCCGAGGGGGTCCCCGGCACGGAACGCACACCCTGGTATCACCGCAACGTCGACTACGACGAGATCGCCTTCTTCCACGGCGGGTCGCTCTACGGCATCCCGATGCCGCCCGGCCTGATCACCCATGCGCCGCAAGGGGTTCACCACGGCGCGCCGGAGAAGGCGCGGGAACGCGCGCGCCGCAAGTTCGACGAGCATTCGCGGGTGGACTGGCAGGTCATCGCCGTCGACACCCGTCGGCGGCTGACCCCGTCGGCCGAGGTGCTGGCGCACGACCTCGGGCAGCACTGATGAAACACGAATACGACCGCATCCCGTATCTCATTGCGTTCCAGAGCAATTCCGCGGTCCGCGACGTGTACGGCGGACTGGCCGAGATCACCGTGCTGGAAAGCTATCTGCTCAAGCCCAAGGACAAGCCGTCCGACACCGTGTTGGTGTTCATGCATCCCATCGGCGGCGGCGCGTACCTGCCGATGACGGGCGCGCTGGCCCGCGCCGGCCACCACGTCATCTACTGCAACAGCCGGTTCCGCGGCACGGATTCGGCGCTGCTGATGGAGAAGGTGGTCGAGGACCTCGGCGAGTGCATCAAGGACGCCAGGAAGAGGCTGGGCTACGCCAAGGTGGTGCTGGCCGGGTGGAGCGGCGGCGGCTCGCTGTCGATGTTCTACCAGCAGCAGGCCCACAAACCGACAATCACCGCGAGCCCGTCCGGCGACGGCCCCGACCTCACCAAGCTGGACCTGCCCGAGGCCGACGGGATCATGCTGCTGGCCGCGCACATCAGCCGGCACGGCACGCTCACCGAATGGCTGGACGCGTCGATCCTCGACGAGTCCGACCCCACCAAGCGCGACCCCGAGCTCGATCTCTATAACCCGGCCAACCCCAACCAACCGCCCTACCGCGAAGAGTTTCTGACCCGGTACCGGCAGGCGCAGATCGACCGCAACCGGCGCATCACCGCATGGGTGAAGGAAAAGCTCGCCGAACTGCGGGCCGCCGGCCGCCCCGACGAAGAATTTTGCTTCGTCGTGCACGGCACCATGGCCGACCCGCGCTGGCTCGACCCGACCGTCGATCCCAACGAACGCACCCCCGGAACCTGCTACCTGGGCGATCCTCGAGTGGTGAACATGAGCCCGGTCGGGTTGGCCCGGTTTTCGACGCTGCGCGGCTGGCTGTCGCAATGGAGCTACGACGACGCCCGCGGCGATGGGGTGGCGTGCGGGCGCGACCTCGCGGTCCCGGCGCTGGTGATCGGTAACCTGGCCGACGACGCCTGCACGCCCAGCCACACCCGACGGCTTTACGAGGCGATCGGGCACCCGGACAAGGAGATGCACGAAATTTCCGGTGCCACACACTATTACGCTGGCCCCGACCAGCGGGACAAGCTGCGGCACGCCGTCGACGTGGTCACCGACTGGCTGGTCCGCCACGACTTCGCGAGCAAAGAGTGACCGGCCCGCTGGACGGCGTCCGGGTGCTGGAACTCGGCACCCTGATCGCCGGGCCGTTCGCCGGCCGGCTGCTCGGCGACATGGGCGCCGACGTCGTCAAGGTGGAGCCCCCCGGCGCGCCGGACCCGCTGCGAACCTGGGGCCAGGCCGAACTGGACGGGCACCACGTGTTCTGGACGGTGCACGCGCGCAACAAGCGCGCCATCACGCTCGACCTGCGAAAGCCGCGCGGCCGCGGGCTGTTCCTCGACCTCGTCGCGAAATCCGACATCGTCGTGGAGAACTTCCGCCCGGGCACCCTCGAGAAATGGGAGCTGGGCTACGACGTGCTCTCCGAGCGCAACCCGGGCATCATCCTGGTTCGCGTATCCGGCTACGGGCAGACCGGCCCCGAGGCGCACAAGGCCGGCTACGCGTCGGTGGCCGAGGCCGCCAGCGGGCTGCGGCACCTCAACGGATTCCCCGGCGGGCCGCCGCCCCGGCTGGCGCTCTCGCTCGGCGACAGCCTGGCCGGCATGTTCGGCGCCCAGGGCGCGCTGGCCGCGCTGTATCGCCGCGGCGTCACCGGGCGCGGGCAGGTGGTCGACGTTGCGCTGACCGAATCGTGTCTGGCGGTCCAGGAATCCACGATTCCCGATTACGACGTCGGCGGCGTGGTGCGCGGGCCGTCGGGAACCCGGCTGGAGGGCATCGCGCCGTCCAACATCTACCGCAGCGCCGACGGCTCGTGGGTGGTGATCGCCGCCAACCAGGACACCGTGTTCGCGCGCCTGTGCAAGGCGATGGGGCGCCCCGAACTGGCCACCGACGACCGGTTCGCCACACACGGCGGCCGCGGCCGCAATCAGGACGAACTCGACGAGATCATCGGCGCGTGGGCCGCCGACCGCCAACCCGGCGAAATCATCGAAACCCTCTCGGCCGCGGGCGTGATCGCCGGGCCGATCAACACCGTCGCCGAGGTGGTCGACGACCCGCAGTTGCGGGCCCGCGGCATGCTGGTCGAACACTACGACGAAAGGGTCGGCCGCAACGTGCTCGGACCGGGCGTCGTCCCGGTGCTCTCGGACTCCCCCGGCGGCGTGCGCAACGCCGGCCCGGCGCGCCCGGGACAACACAACGACGACGTCTACATCGGCTTGCTCGGCAAGACCGCCGCGGAACTCGAAGAGCTCGAGCGCGAGGGGGTGTTATGACACAACACGTCGACATTCGCGAAGTGGCCCTACGCGACGGCCTGCAGATCGAAAGGCCAATCCCGTTGGCCGCCAAGCTGGAGCTGCTCGCCGCGGTGGCCGCCACCGGGGTGCGCGAGGTCGAGGCCACGGCGTTCGTGTCGCCGTCGAAGGTGCCGTCGATGGCCGATGCCGCCGAAGTCGCCGCGCAGCTGCGCAACTACCCCGACATCGAGTTCTCCGCCCTGGTGGCCAGCCCCAACGGCACCCGGCGAGCGGTTGCAGCGGGGCTGCGCTCCGTCGAATACGTGGTGGCCGCCAGCGACGCGTTCAGCGCGGCCAACGTCGGGCGCGACAGCGCCGAGGCCACCAGGCAGATCGAGGAGATCGTCGCCATCGCGCACGACGCCGGCGCTACCGTCGAAGTCATCGTCGCCACCGCGTGGGACTGCCCGTTCGACGGGCCGACGCCACCAGGGCGGGTGCTCGAGATCGGCGCGGCCGCCCAGGAACAACGTGTCGACCGGTTCTCGATCGCCGACACCATCGGCACCACCACCCCGCGACGGGTGAGTTCGCTCGTCTCCCAACTCCGTCCGGTGATCGGCGACATTCCCTTGGGCGGCCATTTCCACAACACCCGCGGCACCGGGCTGGCCAGCGCCTACGCGGCCGTCGAATCCGGGGTGACCCGGCTGGACGCGTCGATCGGGGGCCTGGGCGGCTGCCCGTTCGCCCCGGGCGCCACCGGCAACATCGCCACCGAGGACCTCGTCTACCTGTTGACCGACAGCGGTGTAGACGTCGACGTAGACCTGCGGGCCGCGATCGCCGCGGCCGAGGTCGCCAAATCCGTTGTGGGCCATGACCTGCCGAGCGCCCTGCTGCGCGCCGGCGACCGAATCCGGAACTGATGCCGACCGACACGTTGACCGCAAAGGGCCGCCAGACCAGGCAGGCCATCGAACAGGCCGCCCGAAAACTGTTCGCCGAACGCGGTTTTCACGGCACCACGCTGGCCGACATCACCTCGGCCGCGGGCAAGTCACCCGCCGTCTTCTACCGGTATTTCGACGACAAGGAAGACCTGCTGGCCGCCCTGGCGGAGTCGTTTCTGCACGAGGTCGTGGCGCCGCCCGGATTGCGCCTCGAGCTACCCGAATCCCCCGACGACGATGCGTTCTTCACGTCGGTGGTCACCGGGTACTGGAACATGTTCAAGCAGAACATCGGCATCATGATCGCCGTGGCACAGCTGGCGGCCACCCAGCCGCGCTTCGCGAGCGTCCAGAACGAATTCCGGCGCTTCGGCATGGACATCGTCGCCGCCTCGGTACGCCGCGCGCAGCAGCAGGGCTACGGAACCGAGCTCAATCCCCAACACACGGCGGCCGCGATCGCGCTCCTGTTCGAGAACTTCACCACCGTCTTCGCGGGCCCGTCGGGCCTGGACCTTCAGATCAGCGACCACGACGCCATCACCACCTTGTCGACGGTCTGGAAGAAAACCCTCTACGGCGCAGAGGAGTAACCGTGGATTTCACTCTGCCAGAACATCTTCCGGGAGTGCTCGCCGAGATGGATGCGTTCATCGAGTCGGAGATCAAGCCGCTGGAACGCGACAACATCCAGTATTTCGACCATCGCCGCGAGCATGCCCGCACCGATTGGGACAACGACGGCATCCCGTCACGCGAGTGGGAAGATCTGCTCGCCGAGATGCGCAGGCGCGCCGACAAGGCGGGCTGGCTGCGCTACGGTCTGCCGGCGTCGCTGGGCGGCCGCGACGGCACCAACCTGGACATGGCCGTCATTCGGGAACACTTGGCGCACAAGGGCCTTGGTTTGCACAATGACCTGCAGAACGAGTCATCGATCGTCGGGAATTTCCCGCAGGTGATCATGATGGAGCGCTTCGGCTCCGACGAGCAACGCCGCGACTGGTCGGAGGCGTTGATCACCGGGGAACGGTCGATGGCGTTCGGGCTGACCGAGCCGCGGCACGGCTCCGATGCGACCTGGCTGGAAACCCGCGCCGAGCGCGACGGTGACGGGTGGGTGCTCAACGGCTCGAAGCGGTTCAACACCGGGGTGCACCGGGCCACCCACGACCTGATCTTCGCGCGCACCTCCGGCGAACCCGGGGCCGCGCTGGGCATCACCGCGTTCCTCGTCCCGACGGATGCGCCGGGGTTCCGTGTCCCCTACTACTGGTGGACGTTCAACATGCCCACCGACCACGGTGAGGTCGAGTTGACCGACGTGCGGGTGCCCGCCGACGGGGTGCTCGGCGAAGTCGACCGCGGCCTGGAAGTCGCGCAAACGTTCCTGCACGAGAACCGGATCCGGCAAGCGGCGAGCAGCCTGGGTGCGGCCCAATACTGCATCGACCGTGCCGCCGAATACGCGGGCAGCCGCATGGTTTTCGGCAAGCCGCTGTCGGTCAACCAGGCCGTGCAGTGGCCGCTGGCCGAGCTGCAGACCGAGGCCCAGATGGTGCGGCTGCTGGTGCAATACGCGGCCTGGCATCTGGACCGCAACCACCACATGGAGGTCTCGGACAAGGTGTCGATGGCCAATTACCGCGCCAACCGGCTGGTCTGCGACGCGGCCGACCGGGCCATGCAGGTCTACGGCGGCCTCGGCTATAGCCGCCACGAGCAGTTCGAGCACATCTACCGCCATCACCGCCGCTACCGGATCACCGAGGGCGCCGAGGAGATCCAGATCCGGCGGGTGGCGCAGCGGCTGTTCAAGTTTGGCCACAAGTGACCGACAACGGCGAACTGGCCGGCAAGCTGGCCCGGGTGCTGGAGCCGGCGCTCGGCGCGAGGCCGGCGATCGAGAATCTGCGGGCGCTGACCGGCGGCGCCAGCCGCACCACGTGGGCGTTCGACGCCGTCGCGGGTGAACAACGCCGTTCGCTGATCCTGCGCACCGGTCCGCCCGACGACGTGCACGCCGGCATGGAGCTCGAAGCACGCGCCCAGGCCGCGGCCGCGGCGGCCGGCGCGCCGGTCCCCCACATCCTGATCGCCGACGATTCGGTTGCCGCCCTGGGCAATCCGTTCCTGATCTGCGATGCGATCAAGGGCGAGACCATCGTCCGGCGCATCCAGCGCCAGCTCGACGCCGCCGACGGCCACGCGGGCCGCACGCGCCTGCTGCAGCAGTGCGCGCGGGCGCTGGCCGCGATCCATCGCGCCGATCCGGACATCCCCGGCCTGGCACACGAGGACCAACTCGCGCACTGGCGCGAGCGGCTCGACGCCATAGGTGACACCACCGCCACCTTCGAGTGGGCGTTTCGCTGGCTCGAGGCGAACCGGCCGCAAAAATCCGAGCCTTCGAGCCCCGTTCTGGTGCACGGCGACTACCGGATGGGAAACCTCATCGTCGACGGGTCTGACCTGGCCGCCGTCCTGGACTGGGAGCTGGTCCACCTCGGCGAGGCGTACGAGGACCTGGCCTGGTTCTGCATCCGGGCCTGGCGGTTCGGCGCCCCGGCCGGCCTGGCCGCCGGCGGCCTCGGCAGCATCGAGGCCTTTCTCCGCGCCTACGAGGAGGCCGGTGCCGCTAGCGTCGACCGGGTGGCGTTTCACTGGTGGCTGGTGCTGGCGACGCTGCGCTGGGGTGTCATCTGCCGCTACCAGGCCGAGCGGCACCTGAGCGGCGAGTTCCGCTCGGTGGAGCTGGCGACGATCGGGCGCCGCGTCTGCGAGACCGAGTGGGACCTGCTCGACCTGCTGGAAGGAGCCCGCGCATGATCGGCGCATACGGCCGCCCGCTCGCCGCCGAGCTCGTCGACGCGGTGGCCGAGTTCCTCGAAACCGATGTCCGCGATGCGACCACCGGGCAGGTCAACTTCCACGCCAGGGTCGCCGCGAACGCGTTGCGCATCGTCGAGCGCGAACTGCTCGACGAGAGCGAGGAGGAGGCCGGCGCGGCGCTGGCCGGCCTGGGCTTCGCCGACGAGGAAGAGCTCGCCGCCGCGATCCGGGCCGGCGAGCTGGACGGCCGCGCCAACGACGTCACCGCCTGCCTGCGCACCCTGGTCCGGCGTCGCCTGGCGATCGCGCATCCCGGGTACGAGCAATCCGACTAACAGGAGCCCCATGTCCGCAGCCACCGAGCAGACCATCGTCGGCGTGGCCGACCGCCTGTTCGCGGCGATCGAAAGCGGCGACGTGCCCGCGGTCGATCGACTGTGGAACAACGACATCGCGGTCTGGCGGACGGGCGCGCGCCGCGATAACGACAAGCCCGGGCGATGCGGGTCATCGACTGGTTCATCACCGCCACCACCGAGCGCCACTACGAAATCCTCGACCGACGGCTCTTCGACGATGGCGCCGTCGCGGGCTTCGTGCAGCAGCACGTCCTGCACGCCACCGGCCATGCCGGCCAATCGATCTCCATGCGGGTCTGCATCGTGATCAGGGTGGGCGCCGGCGGGCTCATCGATCGGATCGACGAATACTTCGACCCCGTCGAGATCGCGCCGTTGCTGGCCTAACGGTTAGATTTGCCACGAGTCAGAGGGGGGACGATGACGACGCTGGAAACACTGCTGAGCGATCCCGACCTGGCCGGCGTGTGGAACCTGGTTCCCGATCGCTCGGCCATCACCTTCAAGGTCCGAAACTTCTGGGGCCTGCTGAACGTCAAGGGCCGCTTCGGCGAGTTCAGCGGCGACGGGCAGCTCACCGGCACGGGTGCCGTTTTCGGCCGCGTCGACATCCGGGCCGCGTCGCTGTCCACCGGCATCGGCCGTCGCGACAAGCACCTGCGCTCGGCCGACTTCTTCGACGTCGAGCGTTTCGGTGAGATCAGCGTCGTCGTCACCGCAGTCAACCCAACCAAAGGCAACGCCGCGGAACTTCGCGCCAGCTTCACCATCAAAGGCGTCACCGCGCCGCTGCCGCTGCCCGTCACGATCACCGAGCTGGAGGACGGTTCGATTCGGATCTCGGGCGAAACGAAGGTCGACCGGTCCCAATTCGACCTGGGCTGGAACAGGTTCGGCATGGTCGGTGCGACGGCAACGGCGGCGGCGCAGGCGGTCTTCGTTCGGGCAACCCGGTAGGGCTTGCGCGCCACCAGTACCATCTGAGCGTGCCCGACTCCAGCAGCGCCCTGCGGATCCTCGTCTACAGCAACAACGTCGAAACCCGCGAACGGGTGATGCGCGCATTGGGCAAGCACCTGCACCCGGACCTACCCGAGTTGACCTACGTCGAGGTGGCGACCGGCCCCATGGTGATTCGCACGATGGACGAGGGCGGCATCGACTTGGCCATTCTCGACGGCGAGGCGACACCCACCGGCGGCATGGGCATCGCCAAACAGCTCAGGGACGAACTCGAAACCTGCCCGCCGATCGTGGTGCTCACCGGCCGCCGCGACGACGCGTGGCTGGCCAACTGGTCGCGCGCCGACGCCGCCGTGCCGCATCCGCTGGACCCCATCGAGCTGGGCCGTACGGTGCTGGGGTTGCTCCGCGCCCCCGCCCGCTAGCAATTACCGCTCTCACCTGCGCCGACACGGAACCGTAGACCGTGTGGGCGGGTGCTCAGCACCGCCGCGACGACTCGCCCGAATGCGGGGACGTTAAAACCGGGCAAATAGCACCACCCCGAGCACGTGCGCCGACGCCAACGACGCTATGTTGAAAGTCACTGTGACGGGCCACAGACCCGGTTCGTCACAGCAGCCCGGTCACCGCCCGGCCGCCCGCTCAGTCGAGAAGGCGGCCGCATTACGACGGATCATGGAGCGAATTGAACGTCTACATACCCATCCTGGTGCTCGGCGGGATTGCCGCCGCCTTTGCCGTGGGCTCGGTCGGAATCGCGAGCCTGGCCGGGCCGAGGCGCTACAACAAGTCGAAGCTGGCTGCCTACGAATGCGGGATCGAGCCCACCGAATCCCCGGTGAGCGGCCCGCACGCCACGGCCGGACAGCGGTTCCCGGTGAAGTATTACCTGACCGCAATGCTGTTTATCGTCTTCGACATCGAAATCGTGTTCTTGTATCCCTGGGCCGTCAGCTACGACGCGCTCGGGACGTTCGCGTTGGTCGAAATGGTGGTGTTCATGCTCACGGTCTTCGTGGCCTACGCCTACGTGTGGCGCCGCGGCGGACTGACATGGGATTGAGGTAAAGAGTGGGCCTGGAAGAACAGCTGCCCGGTGGCATCCTGCTGTCCACCGTCGAGAAGGTGGCCGGCTACGTCCGCAAGAACTCGCTGTGGCCGGCGACGTTCGGGCTGGCGTGCTGCGCGATCGAGATGATGGCAACCGCCGGACCGAGGTTCGACATCGCGCGCTTCGGCATGGAACGGTTCTCGGCGACGCCGCGGCAGGCCGACCTGATGATCGTGGCCGGGCGGGTCAGCCAGAAGATGGCCCCGGTGCTGCGCCAGATCTACGACCAGATGGGCGAGCCGAAATGGGTGCTGGCCATGGGCGTGTGCGCGTCGTCGGGCGGAATGTTCAACAACTACTCGATCGTGCAGGGCGTCGACCACGTCGTCCCGGTCGACATCTACCTGCCCGGCTGCCCGCCCCGCCCGGAGATGCTGCTCCACGCAATCCTGAAGCTGCACGAGAAGATTCAGCAGATGCCGCTGGGCGTCAACCGCGAAGAGGCCATCGCCGAAGCCGAACAGGCCGCCCTGGCGGCCACGCCCACGATCGAGATGCGCGGACTGCTGCGATGAGCTCTCCCGACCACGACCCGACGGTAGCGGCCAGCGAAGTGGGGGGCGCCGTCCCTACCGCCGACGAAGAAGTGATCGACGTTCGTCGCGGCATGTTCGGGGTCCGCGGCACCGGCGACACCTCCGGTTACGGACGGCTGGTGCGCGAGATAACGCTGCCGGGCAGCAGCCCCCGGCCCTACGGCGGTTACTTCGACGACATCGCCGACAAGCTGGCGGAAGCGCTGGGCCGCAACGGCATCGAATTCGACGAGGCGATCGAGAAGGTCGTGGTCGACCGCGACGAGCTGACCCTGCACGTGCGCCGCGATCTGCTGCCGCAGGTCGCCCAGCGGCTGCGCGACGAACCCGACCTGCGGTTCGAGATGTGCCTGGGCGTCAACGGGGTGCACTACCCGCACGAGACGGGTCGGGAGCTGCACGCCGTCTACCCACTGCAGTCGATCACCCACAACCGTCGGCTGCGGCTGGAAGTGGCTGCGCCGGACAGTGATCCGCACATCCCGTCGCTGTACGGGGTCTACCCCACCAACGACTGGCACGAGCGCGAAACCTACGACTTCTTCGGGATCATCTTCGACGGCCACCCGTCGCTCACCAGGATCGAGATGCCCGACGACTGGCACGGGCACCCCCAACGCAAGGACTATCCGCTGGGCGGCATCCCGGTCGAGTACAAGGGCGCACAGATACCGCCGCCCGACGAACGCAGGGGTTACAACTAATGACTCAAGCTGAAACGGTTCTGGTCGCCGGCGGTCAGGACTGGGACCAGATCGTCGACGCCGCCCGCAACGCGGATCCCGGTGAACGCATCGTCGTCAACATGGGCCCCCAGCACCCGTCCACGCACGGCGTGCTGCGGCTGATCCTCGAGATCGAGGGCGAGACCGTCACGCAGGCCCGGTGCGGAATCGGCTACCTGCACACCGGGATCGAGAAGAACCTCGAGTACCGCTACTGGACCCAGGGCGTCACCTTCGTGACCCGGATGGACTACCTGTCACCGTTTTTCAACGAGACCGCCTACTGCCTGGGCGTGGAAAAGCTGCTCGGCATCACCGACGAGATACCGGAGCGCGTCAACGTCATCCGGGTGATGATGATGGAGCTCAACCGGATCTCGTCGCACCTGGTCGCGTTGGCCACCGGCGGGATGGAACTGGGCGCGATGACCCCGATGTTCGTCGGCTTCCGCGGGCGCGAGATCGTGCTGAAGCTGTTCGAATCGATCACCGGCCTGCGAATGAACAGTGCCTACATCCGGCCCGGCGGGGTCGCGCAGGACCTGCCGCCCAACGCGGAAACCGAGATCGCCGAGGCCCTCAAGGAGTTGAAGCAACCGCTGCGCGAAATGGGCGAGCTGCTCAACGAAAACGCCATCTGGAAAGCGCGGACCGAGGGCGTCGGCTACCTGGACCTGACCGGCTGCATGGCGCTGGGCATCACCGGCCCCATTCTGCGTTCCACCGGGCTGCCGCACGACCTGCGCAAGAGCGAACCCTACTGCGGCTACGAGAACTACGAGTTCGACGTGATCACCGACGACGGTTGTGATGCATACGGGCGCTACATCATTCGCGTCAAGGAGATGTGGGAGTCGATCAAGATCGTGGAGCAGTGTCTGGACAAGTTGCGGCCGGGCCCGACGATGGTCGAGAACCGCAAGATCGCCTGGCCCGCCGACCTGAAGGTGGGACCCGACGGCATGGGCAACTCGCCCGAGCACATCGCGAAGATCATGGGCAGCTCGATGGAGGCGCTGATCCACCACTTCAAGCTCGTCACCGAAGGCATTCGCGTTCCGGCCGGCCAGGTTTACGTCGCGGTGGAATCGCCCCGCGGCGAGCTCGGCGTGCACATGGTGAGCGACGGCGGCACCCGGCCCTACCGGGTGCACTACCGGGACCCGTCCTTCACCAACCTGCAGTCCGTCGCCGCGATGTGCGAGGGCGGAATGGTCGCGGACCTGATCGCCGCGGTCGCCAGCATCGACCCGGTGATGGGCGGGGTGGACCGATGACCGGGCCGCAGGGTCAGCCGGTGTTCATCCGGCTCGGACCGCCGCCCGGGGAACCCAACGCGTTCGTGACCGAGGGTGCGCCGCAGTCGTATTCGCCCGAGGTGCGGGCGCGCCTCGAGGTCGACGCCAAGGAGATCATCGGCCGCTACCCCGACAAGCGTTCGGCGCTGCTGCCGTTGCTGCACCTGGTGCAAGCCGAGGATTCCTACCTGACGCCGGCGGGACTCGAATTCTGTGGGGAGCAAATCGGATTGACCGGTGCCGAGGTGTCGGCGGTCGGCAGCTTCTACACGATGTACCGCCGCGGCCCCACCGGCGATTACCTGGTCGGCGTTTGCACCAACACGCTGTGCGCAGTCATGGGCGGCGACGCGATATTCGACTCCCTCAAGGAGCATCTGGGCATCGGCAACGATGAGACCACCGACGACGGCTCGGTCACGTTGCAGCACATCGAATGCAACGCGGCGTGCGACTTCGCCCCGGTAGTGATGGTCAACTGGGAGTTCTACGACAACCAGACCCCGGAGTCGGCGCGCGAACTTGTCGACTCGCTGCGGTCCGGAAATCCCAAGGCTCCCACCCGCGGTGCGCTGTGCAAGTTCCGCGAAACCTCGCGCATCCTGGCCGGCCTGCCCGACGAGCGTCCCGACGAAGGCCAGGGCGGCGCCGGTGCAGCCACTTTGGCCGGGCTGCAGGTGGCGAAGGAGAAGGGCATGGAAGCCCCGCCGGCTCCCGGAGGCGAGTCATGACCACCCCGCTGACCCCGGTCATCAGCCGCTACTGGGACGACCCGAAGTCGTTCACGCTGGAGACCTACCAGCGCCACGACGGTTACCAGGCGCTGAAGAAGGCCCTGAAGATGGAGCCCGACGCGGTGATTGGGGCCGTGAAGGACTCGGGTCTGCGCGGTCGCGGCGGCGCCGGCTTCTCGACCGGGACGAAGTGGTCGTTCATCCCGCAGGGCGACTCGGGTCCGGCCGCGAAGCCGCACTACCTGGTGGTCAACGCGGACGAATCCGAACCCGGTACGTGCAAAGACATTCCGCTGATGTTGGCGACGCCCCACCTGCTGGTGGAGGGCGCCATCATCGCCTCCTACGCGATCCGGGCCAGCCACGCCTTCATCTACGTGCGCGGCGAAGTGGTACCGGTGATACGCCGGCTGCAGAACGCGGTCGCCGAGGCGTACGCTGCAGGGTTTTTGGGCCGCGACATCGAAGGATCCGGCTACGACCTGGAGCTGGTGGTGCACGCCGGTGCGGGCGCTTACATCTGCGGCGAGGAAACCGCGCTACTGGAGGGTCTGGAGGGCCGGCGCGGCCAGCCGCGGCTGCGCCCGCCGTTCCCCGCCGTGGCCGGGCTTTACGGTTGCCCCACGGTGATCAACAACGTCGAGACGATCGCCAGCGTGCCGCCGATCATTCTCAACGGCGTCGAATGGTTCCGATCGATGGGCAGCGAGAAATCCCCTGGCTTCACGCTGTATTCACTGTCCGGGCATGTCACCCGCCCCGGCCAATACGAGGCCCCGCTCGGCATCACGCTGCGCGAATTGCTCGACTACGCCGGCGGGGTCCGCGCCGGGCATCGCCTGAAGTTCTGGACCCCCGGCGGGTCCTCGACGCCGCTGCTCACCGACGAACATCTGGACGTGCCACTGGATTACGAGGGCGTCGGTGCCGCCGGCTCGATGCTGGGCACCAAGGCGCTGGAGATCTTCGACGAGACCACCTGCGTGGTGCGCGCCGTGCAGCGCTGGACGTACTTCTACAAGCACGAGTCGTGCGGGAAGTGCACCCCGTGTCGCGAGGGCACGTTCTGGCTGGACCAGATCTACACCCGGCTCGAGACCGGCACGGGCACTCACGAGGATCTCGACAAGTTGCTCGACATCTCCGACGCGATCCTCGGAAAGTCGTTCTGCGCGTTGGGCGATGGCGCCGCCAGTCCGGTGATGTCGTCGATCCAGTACTTCCGCGACGAGTACGTCGCCCACGTCGAGGGCGGCGGCTGCCCGTTCGACCCCAGGGATTCCATGCTAAACGGAGGTGGCGCGTGACCCAGGCGGCCAAAACCGAATCAGGCGACGGGGTACGTCCGCCGGAGATGGTGACTTTGACCATCGACGGCGCCGAGATCAGCGTTCCCAAGGGCACGTTGGTGATTCGCGCGGCCGAGCTGATGGGCGTCCAGATTCCGCGGTTCTGTGACCACCCGCTGCTGGACCCGGTCGGCGCGTGCCGGCAGTGCATGGTCGAGGTCGAGGGACAACGCAAGCCGATGGCGTCGTGCACCATCGTGTGCACCGACGACATGGTGGTGCGCACCCAGCTGACTTCCGAGGCCGCGGACAAGGCCCAGCACGGCGTCATGGAGCTGTTGCTGATCAACCACCCACTGGACTGCCCGATGTGCGACAAGGGCGGCGAATGCCCGCTGCAGAACCAGGCAATGTCCAACGGCCGCGCCGAATCTCGGTTCACCGACGTCAAGCGCACGTTCGCCAAGCCGATCAACATCTCCTCGCAGGTGCTGCTGGACCGCGAGCGCTGCATCCTGTGCGCCCGCTGCACGCGGTTCTCGGAGCAGATCGCCGGTGACCCCTTCATCGACATGCAAGAGCGCGGGGCCCTGCAGCAGGTCGGCATCTACGCCAATGAGCCGTTCGACTCCTACTTTTCGGGCAACGCGGTGCAGATCTGCCCGGTGGGCGCGCTGACGGGCACCGCGTACCGCTTCCGGGCCCGCCCGTTCGACCTGGTCTCCAGCCCGAGCGTGTGCGAACACTGCGCCTCGGGGTGCGCGCAGCGCACCGACCACCGCCGCGGCAAGGTGCTGCGGCGGCTGGCCGGCGACGACCCCGAAGTCAACGAGGAGTGGAACTGCGACAAGGGCCGGTGGGCGTTCAACTACGCGACCCAGCCGGACGTGATCACCACTCCCCTGATCCGCGACGCCGACGGCACGCTGCAGCCGGCGTCGTGGTCGCACGCCATCGTGGCGGCGGCCGAGGGGCTCGAAGCGGCCCGCGGGCGCACCGGCGTGCTGGTCGGGGGCCGGGTGACCTGGGAAGACGCCTACGCCTACAGCAAGTTCGCCCGAATCACGTTGGACAGCAACGACATCGACTTCCGCGCCCGTCCGCACTCCGCTGAGGAAGCCGACTTCCTGGCCGCCCGCGTCGCGGGCCGGCCGGTGACCGTGAGCTACTCGGACCTGGAGTCGGCGCCCGTGGTGGTGCTGGTCGGCTTCGAGCCGGAGGACGAGTCGCCCATTGTGTTCCTGCGGTTGCGCAAGGCCGCCCGCAAGCACGGGCTGCCCGTCTACGCGATCGCGCCGTTCGCGACCCGGGCGCTGACGAAGTTGAAGGGCCGGTTGGTCAAGACCGTTCCGGGCGCCGAGGCCGCCGCGCTGGACGGGCTGGCCACCGGCGAAGCGGGCGAGCTGCTCTCGAAGCCGGGCGCGGTCATCATGGTCGGCGAGCGCCTGGCCACGGTGCCCGGCGGCCTGTCCGCCGCGGCGCGACTCGCCGAGGCCACCGGCGCCCGGCTGGCTTGGGTGCCGCGCCGCGCCGGTGAACGCGGCGCGTTGGAAGCCGGTGCCCTGCCCACCCTGCTGCCCGGCGGCCGCCCGGTCGCCGACGACGCCGCCCGCGCGCAGGTCGCCGCGGCGTGGAACGTCGACGAATTGCCTTCTGCCCCTGGGCGGGACGCGGACGGCATCCTGGCCGCCGCCGCCGACGGGTCCCTGGCGGCGCTGCTGGTCGGCGGCATCGAACCCAACGACTTCCCCGACCCGGACGCCGTGCTGGCCGCGCTGGACGCCGCCGGATTCATCGTCAGCCTGGAGTTGCGGCACAGCCCCGTCACCGAACGCGCCGACGTGGTGTTCCCGGTCGCGCCGACGACCCAGAAGTCCGGCGCCTTCGTCAACTGGGAAGGGCGCTACCGCGCGTTCGCGCCGGCGCTGCGCGGCACCACCGGGGAGGCCGGCCAGTCCGACCACAAGGTGCTCGACACGCTGGCCGACGAGTTGGGTATCTACCTGAATACCGGCACCGTCGAGTCGGCCCGCGAGGAACTCGCCGGGCTCGGCACCTGGGACGGCGGACACGTCGCCGACCCGCAGGTCGCGGCGCCGGAACCCACCACACCCGGGCAGGGGCAGGCCGTGCTGGCGGGATGGCGATTGCTGCTCGACGAGGGCCGAATGCAGGACGGCGAACCGCATTTGGCCGGTACCGCCCGCAAGCCCGTCGTGCGGCTGTCGGCCGAAACCGCCGCCGAGATCGGCGCCGCTGACGGTGACAACGTCACCGTCAGCACCCCGCGCGGCTCGATCATGTTGCCGCTGGCCATCACCGACATGCCCGACCGGGTGGTGTGGCTTCCGTTGAACTCGCCGGGTTCGGCGGTGCACCGGAAACTGGGCGTGACCCTGGGCAGCGTCGTCGAGATCGGAGTGGGCATATGACGGTCCCCTTGTCCGCCTTCGGGCACGACCCCTGGTGGTTGGTGCTCGGCAAGGCGCTGGCCATCTTCGTCTTCCTGATGCTGAACGTGCTGCTCGCGATCCTGCTCGAGCGCAAGATCCTGGGCTGGATGCAGCTGCGGCCCGGACCGAACCGGGCGGGCCCATGGGGCGCGCTGCAGAGCCTGGCCGACGGGATCAAGTTGGCGCTGAAGGAAAGCATCACTCCGGGCGGCGTCGACAAGTTCGTGTACTTTGCGGCGCCGGTCATCTCGACGATTCCGGCGTTCACCGCGTTCGCGTTCGTCCCGTTCGGTCCGGTGGTGTCGGTTTTCGGCCACCGCACGCCGTTGCAGCTGACCGATCTTCCGGTGGCGGTGCTGTTCATTCTCGGCCTGTCGGCAATCGGGGTGTACGGCATCGTGCTGGGCGGCTGGGCGTCCGGGTCCACCTACCCGCTGCTCGGCGGGGTGCGCTCCACCGCGCAGGTCATCTCCTACGAGGTGGCGATGGGGCTGTCGTTCGCCGCGGTGTTCCTCTACGCAGGCTCCATGTCGACGTCGCAGATCGTCGGCGCACAGGACCGCGTCTGGTACGTCTTCCTGTTGCTGCCGTCCTTCGTGATCTACCTCATCTCGATGGTCGGTGAAACCAACAGGGCGCCATTCGATCTGCCCGAGGCCGAGGGCGAGCTGGTCGCCGGATTCCACACCGAGTACTCGTCACTGAAATTCGCGATGTTCATGCTGGCCGAGTACGTCAACATGATGACGGTTTCGTCGCTGGCCACGGCCCTGTTCTTCGGTGGCTGGCATGCGCCCTGGCCGCTGAACATGTGGGCGGGCGCCAACACCGGCTGGTGGCCGGTGCTCTGGTTCACCGCCAAGATGTGGACCTTCCTGTTCATCTATATGTGGCTGCGAGCCTCACTGCCCCGGCTGCGCTACGACCAGTTCATGGCGCTGGGCTGGAAGCTGCTGATCCCCGCCTCGCTGGTGTGGGTGCTGATCGCAGCCGTGATCCGCACCGCGCGCAACCAGGGGTACGCGCATTGGACGCCGATCCTGGTGGTCAGCAGTCTGGTCTTCGCCGTGGCGCTCGTGCTGCTGTTGCGAAAACCATTCAGCACGCCGACGATTCGCGCGCTGGAACGCGAGCTGCGCCGCGAGAACGGGGAAAGCCCCGGCCCGGTAGTCACCCAGTCGGCCTTCCCGACACCGCCGCTGCCGGCACAAAAAGCCCGCGCGAGCAAGGAGACAGCACGTGCCTAACTTTTTCGACGCCGTAGCAGGTTTCGGCGTGACGTTCGCGTCGATGTTCAAGAAGAGGGTCACCGAGGAGTATCCGGAAAAGCCGGGCCCGGTCGCGCCGCGCTACCACGGGCGCCACCAACTCAACCGGTATCCCGACGGCCTGGAGAAGTGCATCGGGTGCGAGCTGTGCGCCTGGGCGTGTCCCGCCGACGCGATCTACGTCGAGGGCGCCGACAACACCGAGGAACTCAGGTATTCGCCGGGGGAACGCTACGGCCGGGTCTACCAGATCAACTATCTGCGCTGCATCGGCTGCGGCCTGTGCATCGAGGCCTGCCCGACCAGGGCGCTGACCATGACCAACGACTACGAAATGGCCGACGACAACCGCGCCGACCTGATCTACGAGAAGGACCGGCTGCTCGCCCCCCTGCTGCAGGACATGCTCGCGCCGCCGCACCCCAGGGCGGAAGGCGCCACCGACAAGGACTACTACCTGGGCAACGTGACCGCGCAGGGGCTGCGGGAACGCGAAAACGCCGGAGACACCCGATGATCGCTGTGCTCGCCTCAACCCCGCTCGCCTCGGAGACCATCGCTCGCACCTCCACCGGCGAGGCGGTCACGTTCTGGGTGCTGGGCGCGGTGGCGCTGATCGGCGCGCTCGGGGTGGTGCTCGCCGTCAACGCCGTGTACTCGGCGATGTTCCTGGCGATGACCATGATCATCCTGGCGGTGTTCTACATGATCCAGGACGCGCTGTTCTTGGGCGTCGTTCAGGTCGTCGTCTACACCGGCGCGGTGATGATGCTGTTCCTGTTCGTCCTGATGCTGATCGGTGTCGACTCCGCGGAATCGCTGAAGGAGACGCTGCGCGGCCAGCGCGTGGCCGCGGTGATCACCGGCCTCGGGTTCGGGATCCTGCTGCTGGCCGGCATCGGCAACGTGGCGACCGGAGGATTTCTCGGGCTCACCGCCGCCAATTCCGGCGGCAACGTGGAAGGCCTGGCCGCGCTGATCTTTTCGCGTTACCTGTGGGCCTTCGAGCTGACCAGCGCCCTGCTGATCACCGCGGCGGTCGGCGCCATGGTGCTGGCGCACCGGGAACGTTTCGAGCGGCGCAAGACCCAGCGCGAGCTTTCCGAAGAACGCTTCCGGACCGGCGGGCGCCCCACCCCGCTGCCCAACCCGGGCGTCTACGCGCGCCAGAACGCGGTCGACGTCGCCGCGCTGCTGCCCGACGGCTCGTACTCGGAGCTGTCGGTGTCCCCCATCCTGCGGATTCGCGGGGCGGACGGCGGAGACGTCGCGGCGGCGCGCTCCACCGAAGCCGTGCCCGGTTCTATTTCAGGGGCAGGTGCGTCGTGAATCCGGCCAACTACCTTTACCTTTCGGCGCTGCTGTTCACCATCGGGGCGTCGGGGGTGCTGTTGCGCCGCAACGCCATCGTGATGTTCATGTGCGTGGAGCTGATGCTCAACGCCGTCAACCTGGCGTTTGTCACGTTCGCGCGAATGCACGGCCATCTCGACGGACAGATGATCGCGTTCTTCACGATGGTGGTGGCGGCATGCGAGGTCGTCGTCGGCCTGGCCATCATCATGACGATTTTCCGTGCCCGCAAATCCGCTTCCGTCGACGACGCGAACCTACTCAAAGGCTAAAAGAACGCCGAGATGACTGACTACACCTGGCTGCTGGTGGCGCTGCCGTTGGCGGGTGCCGCGATCTTGTTGTTCGGGGGCAGGCTCACCGACGCGTGGGGCCACCTGCTGGGTTGCGCCGCCGCGCTCGCGGCGTTCGGGGTTGGCGCGACGTTGCTCGCCGACATGCTCGGCCGCGGCGAGGCCGACCGCGCCATCCACCAGAAGCTGTTCACCTGGATCCCCGTCGGGCAACTCCAGGTCGACCTCGGGCTGCAGATCGACCAGCTGTCGATGTGCTTTGTGCTGCTGATCTCCGGGGTCGGGTCGCTGATCCACATCTATTCGGTCGGCTACATGGCCGAGGATCCGGACCGCCGAAGGTTTTTCGGCTACCTCAACCTGTTCCTGGCCTCGATGCTGCTGCTGGTGGTCGCCGACAACTACGTGGTGCTCTACGTCGGCTGGGAGGGCGTCGGCCTGGCCTCCTACCTGCTCATCGGTTTCTGGTACCACAAGCCGTCGGCCGCTACCGCGGCCAAGAAGGCGTTCGTCATGAACCGGGTCGGTGACGCCGGGCTGGCGGTGGGAATGTTCTTGATGTTCAGCACCTTCGGCACGCTGTCGTACGCCGGGGTGTTCGCGGGCGCGCCTTCGGCTTCGAGCGGCGCGGTAACCGCGATGGGGTTGCTGTTGCTGCTGGGCGCCTGCGCCAAGTCCGCGCAGGTTCCGCTGCAGGCGTGGCTCGGCGACGCGATGGAAGGCCCGACGCCGGTGTCCGCCCTGATCCACGCGGCGACCATGGTGACCGCCGGCGTGTACCTGATCGTGCGGTCCAATCCGCTCTACAACCTTTCGCCCGGAGCGCAATTGGGCGTGGTCATCGTCGGCACTGTCACCCTGCTGTTCGGGGCGGTCATCGGCTGCGCCAAGGACGACATCAAGCGCGCCCTGGCGGCGTCGACGATGAGCCAGATCGGCTACATGGTGCTGGCCGCCGGCCTCGGCCCGGCCGGCTACGCCTTCGCGATCATGCACCTGCTCACCCACGGCTTCTTCAAGGCCGGCCTGTTCCTCGGGTCCGGGTCGATCATCCACGCGATGCACGAGGAGCAGAACATGCGCCGCTACGGCGGCCTGCGCAAGGCCCTGCCGGTCACATTCGCCACGTTCGGGCTGGGATACCTGGCGATCATCGGCGTGCCGCCGTTCGCGGGCTTCTTCTCCAAGGACGCCATCATCGAGGCGGCACTGGCCGCCGGCGGCACCCGCGGCTACGTGCTGGGCGGGGCCGCGCTGCTGGGCGCCGGTGTCACCGCGTTCTACATGACCCGGGTCATGCTGATGACCTTCTTCGGTGAAAAGCGTTGGGCCCCCGGCGCCCACCCGCACGAGGCGCCCGCCGTGATGGCGTGGCCGATGATCCTGCTCGCCGTCGGTTCGGTGTTCTCCGGCGGCCTGCTGGCCTGGCGGGGCACCCTGCAGCACTGGCTCGAGCCGGTCGTCGGGATCCACGAAGAGGCCGTGCACGCCCTGCCGGCGTGGGTCACCACCGTCGTCGCGTTGGGTGTCGTCGCCGTCGGCATCGCGGTGGCCTACCGGATGTACGCCACCGCGCCCATCCCGCGGGTCGCCCCCGTGCGGGTCTCGCCGCTCACGACCGCCGCGCGCGCCGACCTCTACGGCGACGCGCTCAACGAGGAGGTGTTCATGCGCCCCGGCGCGCAGCTGACCGAGGCGCTGGTCGAAGTCGACAACGCCGGCGTCGACGGCTCGGTCAACGCATTGGCCGCGCTCGTGAGCCGAACGTCAAACGTCCTGCGGCGCTTCCAAACCGGCTTCGCCCGCAACTACGCATTGTCGATGCTCGCGGGCGCCGTGCTGGTGGCCGCACTGATCCTGGCGGTGAGGGTGTGGTGAGCGGAAGTTTTCTTAACCGCGCCGGCGACGATGCAGAGCGAAGCGATGAGGAGGAGCGGCGCTTATGAACGTGCCGTGGCTGAGCGTCCTGTGGCTGCTGCCGCTGGCGGGGTCCCTGCTGATCATCCTGCTGCCCCCGGGGCTGCGGCAGGCGGCCAAGTGGACCGGCTTGGTCGTCGGCGTGCTGACGCTGGCGGTGGCGATCGTCATCACCGTCGGCTTCAAGACCGGCGGCCCCACCTACCAGTTCGTCGAAAGCCACAAGTGGATACCGGCGTTCGGCGCCGGCTACTCGCTCGGCGTGGACGGCATCGCGGTGGTGCTGGTGCTGCTGACCGCGCTGCTGATCCCACTGCTACAGGTGGCCGGGTGGAACGACGGCAACAAGGGCACCCAGGCGAATACCCGTAGCGTGCACGCCTACGTCGCGCTCACGCTGGCCATCGAGGCGATGGTGCTGATCTCGGTGGTCGCGCTGGACGTGCTGCTGTTCTACGTCTTCTTCGAGGCCATGCTGGTGCCGATGTACTTCCTGATCGGCGGCTTCGGGCAGGGTTCCGGCCGGTCGCGCGCGGCGGTGAAGTTCTTGCTGTACAACCTGTTCGGCGGTCTGATCATGCTGGCGGCGGTCATCGGACTGTATGTGGTCACCGCGCAGCACGGCTCGGGCACCTTCGACTTCCGCGACATCGTGGCCGGCGTCGCGTCGGGACGCTACGGCGCCGACCCGGCGGTGTTCAAGGCGCTGTTCCTGGGCTTCATGTTCGCGTTCGCGATCAAGGCCCCGCTGTGGCCGCTGCACCGCTGGCTGCCCGATGCCTGCGTCGAGGCCACCCCGGCGACGGCGGTGCTGATTACGGCCGTGATGGACAAGGTCGGCACCTTCGGCATGCTGCGCTACTGCCTGCAGCTGTTCCCCGACGCCTCAACGTATTTCCGTCCGGCGATCGTGACGCTGGCGATCATCGGCGTGATCTACGGCGCAATCGTGGCGATCGGCCAGACCGACATGATGCGCCTGATCGCCTACACGTCGATCTCGCACTTCGGGTTCATCATCGCCGGCATCTTCGTCATGACCAGCCAGGGGCAGAGCGGGTCGACGCTCTACATGCTCAACCACGGGATCTCCACCGCCGCGGTGTTCCTGATCGCGGGATTCCTGGTGACGCGGCGCGGCAGCCGGGCGATCGCCGACTACGGCGGCGTCCAGAAAGTTGCACCGATCCTCGCTGGCACGTTCCTGGTTTCGGCCATGGCCACCCTGTCGCTGCCCGGGCTGGCGCCGTTCGTCAGCGAATTCCTGGTCCTGCTGGGCACTTTCAACCGGTACTGGCTGGCCGGCGCGTTCGGGGTAACCGCCCTGGTGCTCGCGGCCATCTACATGCTCTGGCTCTACCAGCGGGTGATGACGGGACCGGTGGCCGAGGGCAACGACCGGATCACCGACCTGCGGGCGCGCGAATTGGTCGTCGTGGCACCGTTGCTCGCGCTGTTGTTCGTGCTGGGCGTCTATCCCAAACCGGTGCTCGACATCATCAACCCCGCCGTCGAGAACACCATGACCACCATCGGCCAACATGACCCGGCGCCGAGCGTGCCGCCCCGGACTGCCGAAGGACCGCACCGATGACCCTGCCCACCCCAAGCGTCGAGTACTTCCTGCTGTGCCCGATGCTCATCGTCTTTTCCGTCGCGGTCGTCGGGATCCTCGTCGAGGCCTTCCTGCCCAGGCGGATTCGCTACGCCGCGCAGATGACGCTGGCCCTCGGCGGCCTGATCGCGGCGCTTTTCGCGGACGTGGAAGTCGCCGAGTCGATTCCCGCGTCCGGTCGCACCGCCGTGCTGGGCGCGGTGGCCATCGACCGGCCGGCGCTGTACCTGCAGGGCACGGTGCTGCTGGTCGCGGTGCTGGCGGTCATCTTCATCGGCGAGCGGACCCAAGCCAAGGCGGAGAGCAAGGTCGCCGCGCGGGTGGGCTCGGGCGGGCTGGATTCCTTTACGCCGCAGGCGTCCGCGGTTCCCGGCGGTGAGGCCGAGCGCGAGGCCGAGCGGGCCGGGGCCGCGCAGACCGAGCTTTTCCCGCTGCTGATGCTGTCGGTCGGCGGCATGATGGTATTCCCCGCGTCCAACGACCTGTTGACGATGTTCGTCGCCCTGGAAGTCTTGTCGCTGCCCCTGTACCTGATGTGCGGGCTGGCCCGGCATCGCCGCCTGCTGTCCCAGGAAGCGTCGATGAAGTACTTCCTGCTGGGCGCGTTCTCCTCGGCGTTCTTTCTCTACGGCGTGGCGCTGCTCTACGGCGCGACGGGCACGCTGCTGCTGCCCGGGATCCGGGATGCCCTTGCCGCCCACGGCGATAGCTCGATGGCGCTGATCGGCGTCGCGCTGCTGTCGGTCGGCCTGCTGTTCAAGGTGGGCGCGGTCCCGTTCCACTCCTGGATTCCCGACGTCTACCAGGGTGCGCCCACCCCGATCACGGGGTTCATGGCGGCGGCCACCAAGGTGGCAGCGTTCGGCGCGCTGCTCCGCGTCGTCTACGTCGCGCTGCCCCCGCTGCACCACGAGTGGCGCCCGGTGCTGTGGGCGATTGCGATCCTGACCATGGCCGTGGGCACCGTGACGGCGGTGAACCAGACCGACGTCAAGCGGATGCTGGCCTATTCGTCGGTCGCGCACGTCGGCTTCATCCTCACCGGCGTGATCGCCGACAACACCGCCGGCCTGTCCGCCACGCTGTTCTATCTGGTCGCCTACAGCTTCAGCACCGTGGGCGCGTTCGCCATCGTGAGCCTGATCCGCAACAAGGACGGCGTCGAGGACGCGACGATCTCACACTGGGCCGGGCTCGGACAGCGCTCCCCCATTGTGGGCGTGATGTTTTCGATGTTCCTGTTGGCCTTCGCCGGCATCCCGTTGACGAGCGGATTCGTCAGCAAACTCGCGGTGTTCAAGGCAGCCGCCCAGGGCGGCGCCGTGCCACTGGTCATCCTCGGCGTCGTCGCCAGTGCTGTCGCCGCGTACTTCTACGTGCGCGTCATCGTGTCGATGTTCTTCACCGAAGCGACCGACGACACCCCGCACGTGGTGGAGCCCGGCATCCTGAGCAAGGTCGCGATCGCGGTATGCGCCGCCGTCACAATACTTTTGGGGATCTTCCCGGAGCA
>NZ_LZKK01000348.1 GCF_001672815.1 Mycobacterium sp. E796
ACGCTCTCGCCGCCCCGGGAATCGACCTGTTCCGCAAGCTGATTCAGGACTACGAGCGCGAGCACGACGTCCCGATGACCGACTGGCTGGCCGACCGCCGCGGCGAGGCGGCCGTTAACCGGATACTCGACGCCGCCGAGGCGCTCTACACGCGGCGGGACCAGGCTTCCATCGGCATGAACGAAATCGCCAGGGCCGCGGGCTGTTCCCGAGCGACGCTGTACCGGTATTTCGAAAACCGCGAGGCGCTGCGGACCGCGTACGTGCACCGCGAGGCGCGCCGACTCGGCCGCGCGATCGCCAACGAGATCGACGGCGTCGACGACCCGCGCGAACGGCTGGTGGCGAGCATGACCGCCGCGCTGCGGATGGTGCGCGAAAGCCCCGCGCTGTCAGCGTGGTTCGCCGTCAGCCGGCCGCCGGTCGGCGGGGAGCTGGCGCAGTCGGAGGTGATCACGGCGTTGGCCGCCGCGTTCGTCGGCTCGCTCGGCCCGGAGGATCGCGGCGTCGTGGAGCGCCGGGCCCGCTGGGTGGTGCGGGTGCTCACGTCGCTGCTGACCTACCCCGGTCGGGACGAGGCCGACGAGAGGGCGATGATCGAGGAGTTCGTCGTCCCGATCGTGGCGCCGGTCGGCGCGCGGGGCTAGATCGCCACATCCGCCCACACGTCTCGCCGCGAGGACCAATACCCGTTGTGCCCGCCTCACAGCGACAGCGAGCCGCGGTGGTGCCGCGCAACCGGACAGTCGCTGTGAGGCGGGCAAAACGTCGGCCGCTCAGCGCAGATACGAACGGGCCGATGTGACGACGGCGGATCGCCGGCGTGCTAAGCGGAGGCGACGTGTGCCGTCGCTGCTCGCGCGCCGCGATCGCGGTGACGATTTCGCCCGCGCGCACCGCCACGTTGGACAGCAACGACGACGGGGGTGGAGGTCCGTCCCGCCTTCGTCGTCGGCCACCTAGCCGTCCTTTACCCGGGTGAAGCGGTGCAACAGCCAGGCGAGCGGGATCGTCACCGCCAGCGTCGCGACGAAGAGGTAGCCCATGGAGCCGGTGTAAACGTGCGCGCGGACGATGTAGACCATCGCGAATTCCATGGTGATGAGGTGAATCAGGAAGATCTCGTAGGAGATCTCGCCCAACCACACCATCGGCCGGCTGGCGAGCAGCCGCGCATATGTGCCCTGATTTCCCAACGCCAGCGGCGCCACCGCGAGCGCGGCGATGACGGCGTAGAACACGGTCTTGCAGACGGCCTGGCTCAGGGTGGCCGGCGACGTCGTGGGTGCGCCGGCGATCGGCGTGGAGGCGATGAAGTAGCAGACGACCGCCAGCGGGATGGCCATGAACGCGTAGCAGTGCACCTTCATCGCCTGCAGCACGGCCAGCGCCATGCCGGCCAGGAACCACGCCAGGTAGGTCGGCAGCCAGAGCCGGGCGCCATCGGGGAACCAATGGTCGGTGTGCACCAGGACCAGCCATCCCGGGCTGATCAACGCCATCGCGGCCAGGGCGCCCAGCATCAGGTTCGGTTGCCAGCGCCGCCGGGCGATCAGGACCAGCAGCAGGTAGGCCAGCAACGGCAGCACGACGTAGAACGAGGCCTCCACCGCCAGGCTCCACATCTGAGTAAGGCCCTGGTGCAGGTACTTGCCGAGGTAGCCGTTGCAGTAGATCTGCGTCAGCGTCAGGTTGCGCACCAGCCCCAGCCACGTGTGCCCGGGGTTCGGGCCGGCCTCGCGGAAGTGGTAGAGCACATAGGCGATCAGAACGGTGATGACGTAGGCGGGCATGATGCGCCGAACCCGGTGTCGCGCATAGCGACTCAGCGACGGCGGCGGGCCGCCGGTGGCGGCCGACTTGACCCACGGGCGAAACAGTAGGAAACCCGACAGCACGAAGAAGATGGGCACGCCGATCTCCAGCCGGGAGCCGACCAGTCCCCAGTAGCCGTGGGTGTACTTGCCGGTGGTGTAGGCCGCGTGGGTGCCGACGACGGTGAGCGCGGCGACGGCGCGGATGCCGGTCAGCGACGCGACGCGGTCGACGTGCGAGACCTGCTCGAGCCCGCCCTGGGCGTCTTGCTCCTCGGAGAGCGTCATCCGGCGTGTTTTCTGGACGGCTTGCCCTTGCCCGGTGAGCGGTCCGGCCGCAGGTCGATCAGCACGCCCGAGATGCGGGTCTGCTCGAGCTTCTTCAACGTCGACTTGGGCAGCTTGGCCGGCAGCTCGACGAGCGAGAAGTCCGGCCCGATGGCGATGTGGCCGAAGTCGCTGCGGTGCAGGCCACCCTCGTTGGCGATGGCGCCGACGATCGCGCCCGGGCCGATCTTGTGCCGCTTGCCCACCGAGATCCGGTAGGTGGCGAAGTTCCTTGACTGCCCGGGTCTTTCGTGTGACTTTTCGGGACGTTCCCGGCGTTCGCGCCGTTCCGGCGGCGGTTCGGGGGCCATCAGGAACGCCTCGCCGTCGCGCGACTGCACGGCCAGCGCCGCGGCGATGTCGGCCATCGGGACGTCGTGCTCGCGCTCGTAGTCCTGAATCAGCTTGCGGAACAGGTCGATTCCCGGGGCGGCGAGAGCGT
>NZ_LZKK01000349.1 GCF_001672815.1 Mycobacterium sp. E796
GCTTGACGCCCCCGTGCTTCTCCCCGGCGTACGCGACGACGTCGAGGGTCGACATCACCAGGCCCCGCCGTTGCCGCCGGCCGGGTGGGTGGCGCCACCGGAGCCGCCGTTGCCGCCGCTGCCGATCAGGAATCCGCCGGGCGCGCCGTCCGCGCCGCTGCCCGGCGCCGCGTTGGCGCCGTTACCGATCAGCGGGCGGCCGAACAGCACCTGGGTGGGCGTATTGATCACGCCGAGGATTTCCTGCTCGACGGCCTGCAATGGCGAGGAGCTGGCCGCCTCCGTGGCCGCGTACGACGCGGAGCCGGCGCTCAGCAGCTGCACGAACTGGGCGTGGAAGGTGGCCGCCTGGGCGCTGAGCGCCTGATAGGCCTGGCCCTGCGCGCCGAACAACGCCGCGATGCCTGCCGACACCTCGTCGGCGCCGGCCGCCAGCAGTTCGGTTGTCGTGGCCGCCGCGGCGGAGTTCGCCGCGCCGAGTGTCGACCCGATATTCGCCAGATCCGTTGCGGCCGCTGTCACCAGTTCCGGCGTCGCGATGAGGAACGACATGGGACACCTCCACCACGCCGCGGCGCGCCGGGCGAACCCGAATCGCCCGGGCCGGCACCGGCCGGCGTGAAGGAGCAAATCGTATCGGCTCGGGTGCGCGAGCCGCTGGGGTTTGGCTAGACCGCGGCGGCCAGCTTGCCGGCCAACCGCTCCACATAGGCGGCGATCTCTTCTTCGGAGCGGTCCGGCAAGCCGAACAGCACCTCGGTCACCCCCAGCTCGGCCCAGCGCGCCAGCTTCTCGGGGATCGGCTTGAAGTCGAGCGCGACGATCTGCGGGGCGCCGTCGCGCCCGGCGGCGGCCCAGGTGTCCTGCAGCAGCTTGACCGGCTCGTCGATGTCGAAGTCGCGCGGCGTGGTGATCCAGCCGTCGGCGCTGCGCGCGATCCACTTAAAGTTCTTCTCATTGCCGGCCGCGCCCACCAACACCGGAATGTGCGGCTGCACCGGCTTCGGCCACGCCCAGCTGGGACCGAACTTGACGAATTCGCCGTCGTAGGCGGCCTCTTCTTCCGTCCACAACGCCCGCATCGCCTCGATGTACTCGCGCAACATGGTGCGGCGCCGCCCGGCCGGCACGCCATGATCGGCGAGCTCGTCGGTGTTCCACCCGAACCCGACGCCGAGGCTGACGCGGCCCCCCGACAGATGGTCAAGGGTGGCAATGCTTTTCGCCAACGTGATCGGGTCGTGCTCGACGGGCAGTGCGACGGCGGTCGACAGCCGCACCCGCGATGTGACGGCGCATGCCGCGCCCAGGCTTACCCACGGGTCTAGCGTGCGCATGTAACGGTCGTCCGGCAGAGACGCGTCGCCCGTCGTCGGATGGGCCGCCTCGCGCTTGACCGGGATGTGCGTGTGTTCCGGCACGTAGAAGGTGTGGAAGCCGTTGTCGTCGGCAAGCTTGGCGGCCGCCGCCGGGGAGATGCCACGATCGCTGGTGAAAAGCACGAGCCCGTAATCCATGCACAGGATTAGAACGTGTTCTACCGATGCGGGGCAAGCTGCGCAGGCGCGGCGTCCCGGCACGGCCGCCCCGACGTGCGCTAGCGTGGGTGATCGATCGTGCCGCTGCGCAACATGGGGAAGGTGTTTCGAAGCGGCGCGCCCAGCGGCACCGCGTCGCGCTTGAATGTGACACCGCCGAGACACTTCAAGACCACGGGAAGCAACAGGAGGAGTCATGACCTACTCGCCCGGTAGCCCCGGATATCAACCCCAGCAGCCCGGCGGCTCCTACGCGGGCAGCACACCGTCGTTCGCCAAGACCGACGACGGCGAAAGCAAGCTTCCGCGGATCCTGAACGTCGCGGTCGTGGTGCTCGGCATCGCGGTGTATCTGCTGAACTTCGGCCCGACGTTCACCATCGGCGCCGACCTGGGCCCGGGCGGTGGACGCGCCGGCGATGCCGGCACCGCGGTCATCGTCGCGGTGCTGGCTTCCCTGCTGGCCGCAATCAGCCTGCTGCCCAAGGCCAAGAGTTACGTGGGAATCGTCGCGGTGATCGCGACGCTGGGTGCGCTGTTGGCCATCACCGAGACCGTCAACACGCCCGCAGGTTTCGCGATCGGCTGGGCGATGTGGCCTCTGGTGGCCTGCAGCATTTTCCAGGCGATCGCCGCCATCGGTGCGTTGCTGCTCGACGCCGGCGTCATCACTGCCCCGGCCCCGCGGCCCAAGTACGACCCGTACGCGCAGTATGGCCAATACGGTCAATACGGCCAGTACGGGCAGTACGGTCAGCAACCGTCGTACTACGGCCAGCAGCACGCGGGACACCAGGAGTCGCCGCGGCCTTCCGGGTACGGCGCACCGTACGGGGGCTATCCGTCCAACCAGGACGTGACCCAGCAGGCGATCCCGACGTCGACCGGCGGCTTCGGTGCGCAGCCCTCGCCGCAGTCGGGGGCCCAGCCGACGGCGCAGCATCACCAGGGACCGTCGACGCCACCCACCGGTTTCCCCAGCTTCAGCCCGCCGCCGTCGTCCAACGAGTCGCAGACGAATTCGGCCCCGGCCGAGCAACCCAGCCACACCGGCGGCCAGGAGCAGCCGCAGGCGCCGTCGTCCGGCCCGGCGGCACCGGCCTAAGCGTGCGCTCACGCGCGTAGTCGGGCACGTGCGCCAAGAGTGACAAGGGTGTCGGAAAGCGCGGGCAACCGGGCGCCGGGCGCTCGCCAGGCGCGCGACCTTGTCCGGGTGGCGTTCGCGCCGGCCGTAGTGGCATTGGGCATCATCGCCGCGGTCACGTTGCTGCAGTTGCTGATCGCCAACAGCGACATGACCGGTGCGCCGGGCGCCATCGCCAGCATGTGGCTCGCGGTGCACCAGGTGCCGATCTCGATCGGTGGCCGCGAACTGGGCGTGCTGCCCTTGCTGCCCGTCCTCTTGATGGTGTGGGGCACCGCGCGCACCAGCGCGCGGGCGACGTCTCCCACCTCGTCATGGCTGGTCGTCCGGTGGGTGATCGCCTCCGCGCTGGGCGGGCCCCTTCTGATGGCGGCGATCGCGCTGGCGGTCATCCACGACGCGTCGTCGGTGATCACCGAGCTGCAGACGCCCAGCGCCCTGCGGGCGTTCGGCGGCGTGCTCGTGGTGCACGCCATCGGCGCCGCGATCGGCGTGTGGTCGCGGGTGGGGCGGCGCGCGCTGGCGGCATCACCGCTGCCCAATTGGCTCGGTGATTCGCTGCGCGCGGCGGTCGCCGGCGTGCTGGCCTTGCTCGGGCTTTCCGGCCTGGTGACCGCGGGCTCGCTGGTCGTGCACTGGTCGACGATGCAAGAGCTCTACGGGATCACCGATTCGATATTCGGCGAGTTCAGCCTCACGGTGCTGTCGGTGCTGTACGCGCCCAACGTCATCGTCGGGACGTCGGCGGTTGCGGTCGGGTCTTCGGCGCACCTCGGTTTCGCGACGTTCAGTCCGTTCACCGTGTTCGGCGGCGACATGCCCGCGCTGCCGATCCTGGCCGCGGCGCCCACGCCCCCCTTGGGCCCGGTCTGGGTCGCATTGCTCATCGTGGGCGCCTCGTCCGGTGTTGCGGTGGGACAACAATGCGCCCGGCACGCGCTGCCCCTGCTGCCGGCGCTGGCAAAACTGCTGGTCGCCGCGGTCGCCGGCGCGCTGGTGATGTCGTTGCTGGCTTACGGCGGCAGCGGCCGGCTGGGCAACTTCGGTGACGTCGGCGTCGACCAGGGGGCTCTGCTGATCGGAGTGTTCTTCTGGTTCGCGGTGGTGGGCTGGATAACCGTGGTGATGGCCGGCGGGATCCGCCCCATCCGGCTCAGGAGGCCCCGGCGACCGAGAGCCGCGCCGGTCGAGGAGCCGGTGCTGTTCGAGGACCCAGAGGACGAGATCGACGACGAGCCGGCCGGCGAGTCGGTCGAGGAGGGGCCGACGGTCAGCGAGGACGACGAGCCGGCCCGTGAGTCGGCCGCCGAGGACGACCAGACGCCCGACTAGGTCTGATTGTCGGGCTTCTCAGCGCGCCGTGCCGGCGCGCATCGTCGCCCGACTAGGCTCCCCGTTGTGCCCCAACCGCTTCACGTGCCCCCGAGCGCGCCGGCGCGGGTGGTGGTGCTGGCCTCCGGCACCGGTTCGTTGCTGGGCTCGCTCATCGAAGCCGCCACGGGTGACTATCCGGCGCGCATAGTCGCGGTCGGCGTGGATCGCGAATGTCGGGCCACCGAGGTCGCGGCGGCGGCGTCGTTGCCGGCGTTCACGGTCCGCCTCGGCGACTACCCCGACCGCACGGCCTGGGACGCGGCCATCACCGA
This sequence comes from Mycobacterium sp. E796, assembly GCF_001672815.1. GTDB lineage: Bacteria > Actinomycetota > Actinomycetes > Mycobacteriales > Mycobacteriaceae > Mycobacterium. The sequence continues at coordinate 4,329 of NZ_LZKK01000349.1, forward strand.
GGCGACGGCGGCTCCGGCGGCACCAGCTTCGCCCCCGCGGGTGGCGGCGGGACCGGCGGGACCGGCGGCGCCGGCGGCTTCCTCAACGGCACAGGCGGCGCCGGAGGCTCCGGCGGCACCGGGTTCAACGGCGGGTTCGGCGGGGCCGGCGGGCATGGCGGCGTGCTGTCCGGCTCCGGCGGCGCCGGTGGTGTGGGCGGCTCAGTCGGCGGCGCCGGCTTCGGCGGCGTCGGCGGGCGCGGCGGCGATACCGGCATCTTGTTCGGCCAGGGCGGTGCCGGCGGCAACGGAGGCAACAGCACCGCCTTCGCAGGAACGGGCGGCGCCGGCGGGAACGGCGGCAACGCCGTGCTGATCGGCAACGGCGGCAACGGCGGCAATGGCGGCACCGCTCCCGTGCTCGGCAGCCTCGCCGGCCAGGGTGGCACCGGCGGACTGCTCGGCCTCAACGGCGTCGACGGGCTACCGGGCCTATGATGCCGCCTGATCCAGCGCGAACAGACGCAGAATCGCACAAATCCGAGTAGCGGCGTGCGATTCTGCGTCTGCTCGCCGAAGAGCTCTACAGGCTGCCGAGGATCTCCCGGGCCAGCGCGGCCGTCTCCGACGGGGTCTTGCCGACCTTGACGCCGGCCGCCTCCAGGGCCTCCTTCTTGGCGGCCGCGGTGCCCGACGAGCCGGACACGATGGCGCCGGCGTGGCCCATCGTCTTGCCCTCCGGCGCGGTGAACCCCGCGACGTATCCGACGACCGGCTTGGAGACGTGGGCCTTGATGTAGTCGGCCGCGCGTTCCTCGGCGTCGCCGCCGATCTCACCGATCATCACGATGACCTTGGTGTCGGGGTCCTTCTCGAAGGCCTCGATGGCGTCGATGTGGGTGGTGCCGATCACCGGGTCGCCGCCGATGCCGATGGACGTCGAGAACCCGAAATCGCGCAGCTCGTACATCATTTGGTAGGTCAGCGTGCCGGACTTGGACACCAGCCCGACGGGACCCGAACCGGTGATGTTGGCCGGGGTGATGCCCACCAGCGCCTCGCCCGGAGTGATGATGCCGGGGCAGTTCGGCCCGATGATGCGCGTCTTGCTGCCCTTCTCGACGTTGTAGGCCCACGCAAATGCGGTGTCCTGCACCGGAATTCCCTCAGTGATGACGACCAGCAGCGGGATCTCGGCATCAATGGCCTCGATGATGGCGTCCTTGGCGAATTTCGGCGGCACGAAGATGATCGACACGTCCGCGCCGGTCTTTTCCATCGCTTCGGTGACGCTGCCGAACACCGGCAACTTGGTGATCCGGCCGCCCCTGTCCTCGTGCGTGACGGTGGTGCCCGCCTTGCGCGCGTTGACACCGCCCACAATCTGGGTGCCCGCCTTGAGCATTCGGGCGGTGTGCACGGTGGCCTCGCTGCCGGTGATGCCCTGGACGATGACCTTGTTGTTCTTGTTCAGAAAGATCGACACTGTTCCAAGTCCTTTCAGGCACTCGCCAGCTCGGCGGCCTTGTCGGCGGCCTCGTCCATCGTGGCCACCAGCGTCACCAGCGGGTGGTTGGCCTCGGTCAGGATGCGACGGCCCTCGTCGACGTTGTTGCCGTCGAGACGCACCACGAGCGGCTTGTTGGCCTCGCCGCCGAGGATTTCCAGGGCCTTGACGATGCCGGTGGCCACCGCGTCGCACGACGTGATGCCGCCGAAGACGTTGACGAACACGCTCTTGACCTGTTGGTCACCCAAGACCACGTCCAACCCGGCGGCCATCACCTCCGCCGAGGCGCCGCCGCCGATGTCGAGGAAGTTGGCCGGCTTGACGCCCCCGTGCTTCTCCCCGGCGTACGCGACGACGTCGAGGGTCGACATCACCAGGCCCGCGCCGTTGCCGATGATGCCGACCTGGCCGTCGAGCTTGACGTAGTTGAGGTGGTGTTCCTTGGCCTTCAGCTCCAGCGGGTCGGTGGCCTCGCGGTCCTCGAACTCGGTGTGGTCCGGGTGGCGGAAGTCGGCGTTGGCGTCCAGGGTGACCTTGCCGTCCAGCGCCAGGATCCGGTCGTCCGGCGTGCGCACCAGCGGGTTGACCTCCACCAGGGTCGCGTCCTCGGCGACAAAAAGCTCCCACAGCTTGGAGATGGTGACGGCGGCGGCGTCGAGCACCTCGGCCGGCAGGTGGCCCTGCTCGGCGATGGACCGCGCGGTCGCCACGTCGACACCCTTGACGGCGCTCACCGGCACCTTGGCGAGGCGGTCGGGCTTGGTGGCGGCCACCTCCTCGATCTCCATGCCGCCCTCGACCGAGCACATCGCCAGGTAGGTGCGGTTGGCGCGGTCGAGCAGGAAGGAGATGTAGTACTCCTCGGCGATGTCGCTGGCCTCGGCGACCAGCAGCTTCTTCACGATGTGGCCCTTGATGTCCAGGCCGAGGATGTTCTTGGCGTGTTCGTACGCGTCTTCCGGGGTGGCGGCGTACTTGACACCGCCCGCCTTGCCGCGACCGCCGATCTTGACCTGCGCCTTGACCATTACCGGGCGGCCGATCTCCTCGGCGATGGCCCGGGCGCCGTCGGCGGTGTCGGTCACTCGCCCGGGCGTGCTGGGTACGTTGTGCTTGGCGAACAATTCTTTGGCTTGATACTCGAAAAGGTCCATGGCCTCACTGTCTTCGGTCGGCTTGCTGCTAGGCCCATACGTTGGCGGCGGCGCCGGAATCGGCAACTCGCACGCTGGCACTGTATCCACCCGCCGAATCCCTGCTACCGTCGCGTCCACCGTTGTGGCACAGCTCACGGCATACCGGCACGCCTCCAAAGTGATGCGAATCACAATATCGGCTGGCTTCTTAGCCCGAGGTTGCAAGGCCCGTCGGTTAGCGGATACCTTCCTAGGGTCCAGATAACGTTATGGTCACGATACGAGGACAATTCAGCTTGTCGCAGCACCGTTTAGCCCGTCATTCTGCCGTGTCAACCGGCGTCGTGAGGGTCGGTCGCGCAGCCGGCGGTCGGTGGACGGAGACCCACCGAAACGAAGTCACCGAGATCCTTCCGCTCGACGGATTCGACTTCGACGACCTGGAATTCGCCGACGAGTCGGCTGATCTCGACGACCTGGACTTCAGCAACGACTCGACCTTCGATAACGAGGCTCGGGTGCTGCTGGCGCCCGAGCTCGACGACCTGCACGACGTCGACGACCTGGCCCCGCTGTTGCTGGCCGCGCCCGCCGCCGTGCCGATCCCGGCGCGGTTTCAGCCCGACGCTCCCGGCATCGAAGAGCGTCGTCCCAACCACTCGGACATCACCGACGTCATCCCGGTGGTCCGGCGGGGCGGGCAGCACCGCAAGCAGCCGACCAGCGCGGCCAGGGGCCGCCTGCTGATCTCCGCGATGGCGGCCGGCGCGGCCGCCGCGGCGGCCCACACGGCGACCAGCCACGCCGACACCCCCAAGACGGAGGCCGTGCTGACGGCCAATGCGTCGGCGCTCGACGGCGGGACGGGGCCGAACACCGTCCGCGGCGCCCAGGTGATCGCGGTCGCGCCCGCGGCGAATGCCGCGGTGCACAACGAGGAGTTCGCCCGGGGCGTGGCCTTCGCCAACGATCGCGCGCAGCGCGAGGCACGGTTGCAGCAACCGCTCTATGTGATGCCGACGAGGGGGATCTTCACCTCGAACTTCGGCTACCGCTGGGGTGTGCTGCACGCCGGAATCGACCTGGCCAATTCGATCGGCACACCGATCTACGCGGTGGCCGACGGCGTCGTCATCGACTCCGGGCCGGCCGCCGGATACGGCGCGTTGGTCAAGCTCCGCCACGCCGACGGCACGGTCACGCTCTACGGCCACGTCAACACGACGCTGGTCAGCGTCGGCCAGCGCGTCATGGCCGGCGACCAGATCGCCACGATGGGCAACCGGGGCAATTCCACCGGACCGCACCTGCACTTCGAGGTGCTGCAGGGCGGCACGGAGCGGATCGACCCAGTGCCGTGGCTCGCAAAGCGGGGACTTAACGTCGGCAATTACGCTGGCTGAGGTGACTTCGCCGAACGACCCGCCTGCCCCACCACCCGAGACCGCAACACCGCCCTCGGAATCGCAGACTCGGATCATTCGCCGCGCACCGACCGGGCCGATGCCCGTTGTGCCGGAGTCGCCGACCACGCAGATCCCCCCGCAGCCACCCCCGTACCAGGCAACTCCCGCCCGACCCCGGGTTCTGCCGGGCCCCGAACCGAGCGGCCGGACCGCCGTCGCCGCCGCCGCGGTCAGCATCGTCAGCGGCTGGGCGACGTCCGTGGTGGCCACCGACCTGATCGCCGGGTGGTGGCGAACCGACCGCCTGTTCTGCATCGCGGTCGCATTTCTGGCGCTGGTGTTCGCGATCACCACCGTCTCGGGCGTGATCTTGCTGCTGCAGCATCGGCCGGTGGGGCGCTACCTCATCGCAGCCGGGGCGGTGGTCGCGGTGCTGACCTACGGGGGCGTGTTCATCGCGGGCGCGCGGGTGGCGTGGATCGTCTACACCCTGTGGCTACTGCCGGTCGCCAGCGTGGTGCTGGCGTTTCACCCGCAGACCAAACGCTGGCTGCAGGCCTAAAGCTTGCTGACCGGGGCGTGGTTGTGCATCAGCTTCACCCTCCCCGCGCTGCCGAAATCGATCAGTGACATGGCCGATTCGCCGACGCCGGAGACCTCCTCGACCCGGCCGAGCCCGTACTTGTCGTGAGTCACCCGATCGCCGGGTTGCAGGACCAGCGGCGGACGTTTGGCTGCGCCCGAGCGGGTCGGCGACGGCCGCGGCGCGCCGAACCGTCCGGCGCCGCTCACCGGGGCACTGAACGACGGCGCGGGTGCGCTGCGCCGCCAGTCGATCAGCTCCTGCGGAATCTCGCGCAGGAAGCGCGATTCCGGGTTGAGCATTGGCTGGCCCCACGAGGACCGGACGATGGCCCTGCTCACATAGAGACGCTGACGCGCCCGGGTGATGCCGACGTAGGCCAGCCGCCGCTCCTCGGAAAGCTCGGTCGGATCGTCCAGCGACCGCATGTGGGGGAACATCCCGTCCTCCCAGCCGGTGACGAACACCACCGGGAACTCCAGACCCTTCGCCGTGTGCAGCGTCATCAGGGTGACGACGCCGGCGCCGTGCTCCGGGATGTCGTCGGCGTCGGCGACCAGCGAGACACGCTCCAGAAACGCCGCCAGCACGCCGGTGTCCGGCACGTCTTCGTCCTCGGGCGCCGACTCGTCGAGCGCGGCCGCGTTGGCTAGATCGGCGCTGAATTCGTGTGCGACGCTGACCAATTCGTTGAGGTTGTCCAGCCGGGCCAGCTCCTGCGGGTCGGTGGAGGACTCCAGCTCGTTGCGGTATCCGGAGCGCTCGAGCACCAACTCGACCAGGTCGCCGAGGTCGTCGTCGAGGTGGCCCCTCAGGTCGTCCAGCAGCTCGACGAAACCCGCGATCGCCTTCTCCGCGCGCGTGTTCAGCATCGGCACTTTGCCCTCGGCCGCGGCCACCAGCGCGTCGGCGAAGCTGGCGCCGGTGTTCTCGGCGTATACCGTCACGCACGCCTCGGCGCGATCCCCGATCCCCCGGCGCGGCGTGTTGAGGATGCGCCGCATGCTGACCGCGTCACCGGGGTTGTCCAGCACTCGTAGGTAGGCGACGATGTCGCGGATCTCCTTGCGTTCGTAAAACCGCACTCCCCCAACGACTTTGTACGGGATCCCGGCGCGGATGAAGACCTCCTCCAACGACCGCGACGAGTTGTTGGTGCGGTAGAACACCGCCACGTCGTTGTAGGTGATCTCGCCGCGCTCGGCGAGCGCGTCGATCTCCTCGGCCACAAACCTGGCCTCGTCGTGCTCGTTGTCGGCGACGTAGCCGACGATCAGCTCGCCGGCGCCGGCGTCGGTCCACAACCGCTTCTCGCGGCGCCCGGAGTTGCGGGCGATCACCGAGTTGGCGGCCGACAGGATGTTCTGCGTGGAGCGGTAATTCTGTTCCAGCAGAATGGTTCTCGCGTCGGGGTAGTCGCGCTCGAAGTCCTCGATGTTGCGGATGGTGGCGCCGCGGAACGCATAGATCGACTGGTCGGCATCGCCGACCACGCACAGCTCGCCGGGCGGCACGTCGTCGACGGTCTCGGTGCCGACCAATTCCCGGACCAGCACGTACTGCGCGTGGTTGGTGTCCTGGTATTCGTCGACCAGCACGTGCCGGAATCGCCGCCGGTAGTACTGCGCGATTTCGGGGAAGGTCTGAAGCACCGCGACGGTCTCCCCGATCAGATCGTCGAAGTCCAACGCGTTGGCCGCCCGCAGCCGCCGCTGGTATTCGCCGTACACGGAGGCCACCGTGCGGCTCAACTCGTCGGAATCGTCGGTCAGGTTGGCGACGGCCTCGTCCGGATAGATGAGTTCGTTCTTCAGGTTGGAGATGGCGTTTGCCAGCAGCCGCGGCGAGTAGCGCTTGACGTCGAGCCCCATGTCGCGGCCGATCATCTGCAGCAGGCGCCGCGAGTCGTCGGCGTCGTAAATGGAGAAGTTGGAGTTGAGGCCCTTGATCAGCGACGCCTGGTTGCGCAGGATGCGCACGCAGGTCGAGTGGAACGTGGACACCCACATTGCGCGGGCCCGGGGGCCCACCAGCCGCACCACCCGATCGCGCATCTCCGCGGCGGCCTTGTTGGTGAAGGTGATCGCCAGGATCTGGCCGACGCCGACGCCCCGCGCCGCGATCAGGTAGGCGATGCGCCGGGTCAGGACGGCCGTCTTGCCCGAGCCCGCGCCCGCGACGATCAACAGGGGCGAACCCTCGTGCACCACCGCTTGACGTTGTTGCGGGTTGAGCCCGTCGAGCAGCTGCTCTGCTTCGGGGGCGGACTTGGCATCAGTACTACTGGTCGCGTGCACACTCATGTCGGTCCAAATTTACCGCCGCCCGCCGACGACCTCGCTGGCCAGGGCCTCCGGCGCGGCGCGACCATCGGTGCCGGACTCCCCGGCCGTTAGCTGATAACCACCAAAAGGTCGCCACCCTCGACTTGTGCAGTGTGAGACACCGCTACCCGTGCGACCTTGCCCGCCTTCGGAGCAGTAACGGCAGCCTCCATCTTCATCGCTTCGATCGTCGCAATCGTCTGTCCCATAGCGACTTCCTCATCGATGGCCACAGTCACGGTGACGACCCCGGCAAATGGGGCCGCGACGTGATCCGGATTGTTACGGTCAGCCTTCTCGGCATTCGGCACATCGGCGGCGATGCTGCGGTCACGCACCACGACCGGACGCAACTGCCCGTTGAGGATGCACATCACTGTCCGCATGCCGCGTTCGTCGGCATCGGAAATCGCCTCTAGACCGATGAGCAACTCCACACCGCGCTCCAGCTCGACACGGTGCTCGTCCCCCTGCCGAAGTCCATAGAAGAACTGATTGGCGGTCAGCCGGGAGGTGTCGCCGTATTGCTCACGATGGTCCTCGAATTCTTTGGTCGGTCCAGGGAACAGCAGCCGATTCAGCGTTGCCTGGCGGTCGGTACCCCTTGCGGCCAACGCCTTTTCATCATCGGCTGACAGCTGTTGCTCCGCCTTCGCCGGACCGCGACCCTGTAATGCCTTGGTGCGTAAAGGCTCGGGCCAACCGCCGGGCGGGTCACCAAGTTCCCCACGCAGGAAACCGATGACCGAGTCCGGGATGTCGTAACGCGCCGGGTCATCGGCGAAATCCTGCGCGCTGACGCCTGCGCCGACGAGCGCCAGCGCCAAGTCCCCGACCACCTTGCTCGACGGGGTCACCTTGACCAGATGCCCGAGGATGGCATCGGCCCCGGCGTATGCGTCTTCGATCTCCTCGAACCGGTCACCGAAACCCAGCGCGATCGCCTGCTGACGCAGGTTAGACAATTGCCCACCCGGGATTTCATGGCGGTACACCCGCCCTGTCGGGGCCGGCAGCCCGGATTCGAACGGCGCGTACACCTTGCGCAACGCCTCCCAATACGGCTCCAGTGCGCACACGGAGGCCAGGGACAGGCCGGTGTCGTATTCGGTATGCGCTGCGGCGGCCACGATGGAGGACAGTGCCGGCTGGCTGGTGGTCCCGGCCAGCGACGCAGCTGCGCCGTCGACGGCAGCGGCCCCGGCGTGCCAGGCCGCCGCGTAGGTCGCCAATTGCCCACCGGGGGTGTCGTGCGTATGCACGTGCACCGGCAGGTCGAACCGACTCCTGAGCGCGGAAACCAGCGTGGTCGCGGCGGGGGCGCGTAACAGCCCGGCCATGTCCTTGATCGCCAGCACGTGTGCGCCCGCCGTCACAATCTGTTCGGCCAGCTTCAGGTAGTAGTCCAGGGTGTAAAGCTTTTCGGCCGGATCGCTGAGATCGCCCGTGTAGGACATGGCCACCTCGGCTACGGCGGTACCGGTCTCGCGAACCGCGTCGATCGCGGGGCGCATCGAGTTGACGTTGTTCAGCGCGTCGAAGATCCGAAAAATGTCGATGCCGGTCGCCGTAGCCTCCTCGACGAATGCCGTCGTGACGATCTCGGGATAGGGCGTGTAACCAACGGTGTTGCGCCCGCGCAGCAGCATTTGCAGGCAGATGTTGGGCATCGCTTCACGCAAGGCCGCCAGCCGCTCCCACGGGTCCTCCTTCAAAAAGCGCAGCGCGACGTCGTATGTCGCCCCGCCCCAGCATTCGACCGACAGCAGCTGGGGCGTCATCCGGGCGATGTATGGCGCCACCATGACCAGCCCGCTGGTGCGCACCCTCGTGGCCAGCAGGGACTGGTGCGCGTCACGGAACGTGGTATCCGTGACACGGACGCCCGACGACTGGCGTAGCCACCCCGCGAACCGCTCCGGCCCAAGTTCGATCAGGCGCTGCTTGGATCCTGCTGGCGGATCCGCCGACAGGTCTATGTCAGGGAGCTTGTCGTTCGGGTACACAGCCGAGGGGCGCTCACCGTGCGGCTTGTTGACCGTTACGTCGGCCAGGTACGTGAGGATCTTGGTGCCGCGGTCCGCCGAACTGCGCGCCGTGAGCAGCTGTGGATGCTGCTCGATGAACGACGTCGTGATACGGCCGGCCTGGAAATCCGCATCGTCCAGAACCGATTGCAGGAAGGGTATGTTCGTCGACACGCCGCGGATGCGGAACTCCGCAACCGCGCGCCGCGCACGCCGCACGGCCGTGGAAAAATCCCGGCCCCGACAGGTCAGTTTGATCAACATCGAATCGAAGTGCGCACTGATCTCCGCCCCCAGCGTCGTTCCGCCATCCAACCGAATTCCCGCCCCACCCGGGGTGCGATAGGCGGTGATTCGACCCGTGTCCGGACGGAATCCGTTGGCCGGATCCTCGGTGGTGATGCGGCACTGCAGCGCCGCGCCGTGCGGGACGAGCGAATCCTGGCTCAAGCCAATCTGTTCCAGGGTCTGCCCCCCGGCAACCTGCAGCTGGGCGGACACCAGGTCGACGTCGGTGATCTCCTCGGTGACGGTGTGCTCGACCTGGATGCGCGGGTTCATCTCGATGAACACGTGGTTGCCGCGCTCGTCTAGCAAAAACTCGACCGTGCCTGCGCATGTATAGCCGATACTCTGTGCGAACTTCACCGCGTCCGCGCAGATGCGCTCCCGCAATTCGGGATCCAGGTTTGGCGCCGGTGCGATTTCGATGACCTTCTGATGCCGGCGTTGGACGCTGCAATCCCGCTCGTAGAGGTGCATCACGTTGCCCCGGGTGTCGGCCAAAATCTGCACCTCGATGTGCCGCGGGTTGAGCACGGCCTGCTCGAGGAACACCGAGGCATCGCCGAAGGCGGACTCGGCCTCGCGGCTTGCCGCCTCGATTGCCTCGGGCAGCGCCGCCGCGTCGGTAACTCGGCGCATCCCGCGGCCGCCTCCGCCGGCCACCGCCTTGACGAACAGAGGGAAGGCCATGGACTCGGCGGCCGACACCAGCTCGTCCACTGATGTCGAGGGTGCAGAGGAGGCCAGCACCGGAAGACCCGACGCCCTCGCCGCCGCAATAGCCCGCGACTTGTTGCCCGTCAGCTCGAGCACCTCAGCGCTCGGGCCGACGAACGTAATGCCCGCGGCCGCGCACGCCGCCGCCAAGTCTGGATTCTCCGAAAGGAATCCATACCCGGGGTAGATCGCGTCCGCTCCACACGCCAGGGCGGTGGCGACGATCTCGTCAACCGACAAATAGGCCCGCACCGGGTGCCCCTCCTCGCCGATCTGATACGACTCGTCGGCTTTCAGTCGGTGCACAGAATTGCGGTCTTCGTACGGATAGACCGCCACGGTGGCCATTTCCAGTTCGTAGGCCGCCCGAAAGGCGCGGATGGCGATCTCGCCCCTGTTAGCGACCAATACTTTTGTGAGCACGGTTTTCACCATAGAGCGAACGGCGTGAGCATCGAACCGTGCCGGGGTGAATCGGATGTCTGGGCTTCGCGGCTGACGTTGATGTTCACTAGGACCCTTTTTGCGTGGTTACGGCCCTTAGTGGCACACTCGGTTGGTGCTCAACATGCAGCGCCGATTTTTCTACGGGTACCGGCCAGCGGTGCCCGTGGTGTAGCTGATTTCGCAGAGCCCCGTGGTCCGCTTCCGGATTCGGGGCTCGTCTCTTTTGTGAGGCCCGATAACGGATGAGACCAGAACCCCCACATCAAGAGAATGCGGAGTTAGAGATGAACATCGAGATGGTCGAGTCCCAAGAAGCCGCCGACATTGACGCGTTGCGCCAGGAAATCGACCGGCTGGACGCCGAGATCCTCGCCGCGGTAAAGCGGCGGGCCGAAGTTTCGCAGGCGATCGGCAAGGTACGGATGGCGTCCGGCGGCACCCGGCTGGTCCACAGCCGCGAGATGAAGGTCATCGAGCGCTACAGCGAGCTCGGACCCGACGGCAAGGACCTGGCGATGCTGCTGCTGCGGCTGGGCCGGGGCCGGCTCGGCCACTGAGGCCGTCCGTCACACCTGGCTCCGCCCCGTCGGACCGCACTAGGGTCAGATCATGACCTCCCTGCAAACCATCCCCGACATCACCGCCACCCCGGCGTGGGACGCCCTGCGCAGGCATCACGAACAAATCGGCCAGACCCATCTGCGGCAGTTCTTCGACGAGGACCCCGATCGCGGCCGCGAGCTCACCGTGACCGCCGGCGACCTCTACATCGACTACAGCAAACACCGGGTCACCCGAGAGACGCTGGGGCTGCTGGTCGACCTGGCGCGGGCGGCTAACCTCGAGGAGCGCCGCGACCAGATGTTCTCCGGCGCACACATCAACACCTCCGAGGACCGAGCCGTGCTGCACATCGCGCTGCGGCTGCCCCGCGACGCCGAGCTGATCGTCGACGGCCAGAACGTCGTCGAGGACGTGCACGCCGTGCTGGACAAGATGGGCGACTTCACCGACCGGTTACGCAGCGGTGAATGGACCGGGGCCACCGGGAAAAAGATCAGCACCGTGGTCAACATCGGGATCGGCGGGTCGGACCTGGGGCCGGCCATGGCTTACCAGGCGCTGCGCCACTACGCGGACGCCGGGATCTCGGCGCGCTTCGTCTCCAACGTCGACCCCGCCGACCTGGTCGCCAAGCTCGCCGACTTGGACCCCGCCACAACGCTTTTCATCGTCGCCTCGAAAACCTTCTCCACCCTGGAGACGCTGACCAACGCGACCGCCGCGCGCCGGTGGCTGACCGACGCGCTCGGCGACGCCGCCGTGTCCAAGCACTTCGTGGCGGTCTCCACCAACAAGCGCCTGGTCGACGACTTCGGCATCAACACCGACAACATGTTCGGGTTCTGGGACTGGGTCGGCGGGCGTTATTCGGTCGACTCGGCGATCGGGCTGTCGGTGATGGCCGTCATCGGCAAGGAGGCGTTCGCCGATTTCCTGTCCGGATTCCACATCGTCGACCGGCATTTCCAGACCGCCCCGCTGGAGTCGAATGCGCCGGTGCTGCTCGGCCTCATCGGGCTGTGGTACTCCAACTTCATGGGCGCGCAATCGCGGGCGGTGCTGCCGTATTCGAACGACCTGTCCCGCTTCGCGGCCTACCTGCAACAGCTGACCATGGAATCCAACGGCAAGTCGACCCGCGCAGACGGCACGCCGGTCACCACCGACACCGGCGAAATCTTTTGGGGCGAACCGGGAACCAACGGCCAGCACGCGTTCTACCAGTTGCTGCACCAGGGCACCCGGCTGGTGCCCGCCGATTTCATCGGCTTCAGCCAACCCACCGACGACCTGGCCACCGCCGACGGCACCGGCAGCATGCACGATTTGTTGATGAGCAACTTCTTCGCCCAGACTCAGGTGCTGGCGTTCGGCAAGACCGCCGAGGAGATCGCCGCCGAGGGCACCCCGGCCGACGTCGTGCCGCACAAGGTGATGCCCGGAAACCGGCCGTCCACTTCGATTTTGGCCGACCGGCTCACCCCGTCGGTGCTGGGCCAGCTGATTGCGCTCTACGAGCACCAGGTCTTCACCGAAGGGGTGATCTGGGGCATCGACTCGTTCGACCAGTGGGGTGTCGAGCTGGGCAAGACGCAGGCCAAGGCGCTGCTTCCGGTGATCACCGGCGACGCCTCACCCGCGCCGCAGACCGACAGCTCGACCGACGCGCTGGTCCGCCGCTACCGCACCCAGCGCGGACGCACGAGCTAGAACCCGCGAGCAGACGCAAAAGCCCCCGACACGCCGTGGCTGCGGGGGCTTTTGCGTCTGGTGGCCGGGCAGGGCCCGGCGAACACCGCCAGAGGAATTAGGCGAAGACCTTCGTCAGCGGGGGCGGCAGCACCCGCATCAGTTGCGCCAGCGGGGCCCACGGCCACCATGGCACAACGGCGCGGCCGGGTTCGCGCTCGATCGCGTCTACCAACGCTTTGACGCCAGTTTCGTTGTCCACCATGAACATTGTGCTCGCGGACTTGGCGGTCATCTCCGACTCGATGTAGCCCGGCTCGATCAGCGAAACCTTGATTGGGCCGCGGCGGTATTCGGCGCGTAGCGATTCGCCCAGCGAGCGCATCCCGGCTTTGCTTGCGGCGTAAGCGGCTTTGACGCCCGGCACCCCCTTGTTGCCGAGCACCGACGAGATGAGCACCAGATGGCCCTGCCCGCTTTTGGCGAACAACTCCAGCGCGGTCTCGATCTGCACCAGGGCGGCGACCAGGTTGGTCTCGAGGGTCGCCTTGTTCGCCCACGGCTTGCCCGAGCCCAGCTTCGCACCCTTGCCGATGCCGGCGTTGACGACGATGCGGTCGACCCCGCCGAGCTCGTCGCTGATTTCGGCGAACACCTTCGGCACCTGCTCGTGGTCGTTGACGTCCAGTGCGGCGACGGCGATCTTGATTCCCGGATACTGTTGCGTCAGTTCGGCTTTCAGCTCGTCGAGCCGGTCGGTGCGACGGGCGCACAGCCCGAGGTCGCGGCCCTTGGCGGCGAAGGAGCGCGCCATCCCGGCGCCCAGGCCAGAACTGGCACCGGTGATGAGGATCTTCTGACGAGTCACCCGGGCAGCATATCGACCGATGGCGGCGGCTACTTGAGCAGCCGCGACAAGCGACGGTCGGCGAGCACCTTGCCGCCGGTCTGGCACGTCGGGCAGTACTGAAAAGACTTGTCCGCGAACGACACTTCGCGTACGGTGTCCCCACACACCGGGCACGGCAGGCCGGTGCGGGCGTGCACGCGCAGGCCGGAGCGCTTCTCCCCCTTGAGCATGGCGGCACCCTGGCCGACGGAGCGGCTCACCGCGTCGGTGAGCACCGAGATCATCGCGTCGTGCAGGGCGGTGAGCTGTTCGTCGGACAGTTTGCCCGCGGTGGCGAACGGCGAGATCTTCGCAACGTGCAGGATCTCGTCGCTGTAGGCGTTGCCGATGCCCGCGATCACCTTCTGGTCGGTGATGACCGTCTTGATCCGGCCGGTGTTGCCGGACAGCACCCCGGCCAGGTCCTCGGGGCTGAGCTCCAGCGCATCGGGGCCCAGGGCGGCGATGCCGGGCACCAGCTGCGGGTCGTCGACGAGCCACACCGCCAGCCGCTTCTGCGTGCCGGCCTCGGTGAGGTCGAAGCCGGGCGCCTCGCCGGGCGTGCCCAGGTGCACCCGCATCGCGATCGGGCCCTTGCCGGGACGCAGCGGGGCCGCGGCCAGCTTGTCGGACCACCGCAGCCACCCGGCGCGCGACAGGTGGGCGATCAGGAACAACGGCCCGGCCTGCAGCCCCAGGTACTTGCCCCAGCGCTGGGCCCCGCTCACCGATTGACCGTGCAGAACGCTGATCGGCGGGTCGAAGGTCTTCAGCACCGAAAACGCGACGACGTCGACGCGACCGATGGTCGATCCGACGGCGTGGCGGCGCAAATGGTCGACCAGCGCTTCGATTTCGGGGAGTTCGGGCACGCCCTTCAGTCTGCCGTTCTGAGCAAATAGGTGTCCATGATCCAGCCGTGCCGCGCGCGGGCGTCGGCGCGCAGCGCCACGATGCGCGCCGCGACCTCGCCGACGGTGCCGTCGACCAGCAGCTCGTCGCCGGTGCCGAGGTAGGCGCCCCACCAGATCTTCGTGTCGGGCGGGCACGTCTGAAACGAGCAGTCGGCGTCGAGCATGACCACCGCCGAGCCGGCCAACCCGTTCGCGCGCAGCTGCCTGCCGGTGGTGATCAGGACCGGCTCGCCGACCTCGTTGAGCGGGATGCGGTGCCGAGCAGTCAGCGCCTGGACCGCGGTGATGCCCGGAATGACGTCGTAACTGAACTCCAGCTCCGCGGCTTCGGCCTTGATGGCGTCGAGGATGCGCAGCGTGCTGTCGTACAGCGACGGGTCGCCCCAGGCCAGGAAGGCGCCGACCCCGTCGGGACCCAGCTCGGCGGAGATGGCGTCCGCCCAGACGCGCGCCCGCGCGGCGTGCCAATCCGCGACCGCGTCCCGGTAGTCGGCCTCGGTCGAGCGCTTGGGATCGGCCAGCTCCACGAAGCGATACCCGGGCTGCCGGATGAACCGGGCACAGATCTCGCGTCGCAGGGCGACCAGATCGCTCTTCGCCTCGCCCTTGTCCATCGCGAAGAACACCTGCGTGTCGTTGAGCGCCTCGATGGCCTGAACGGTCACATAGCCCGGGTCGCCGGCGCCGATGCCGATGACGTGAATGTGCCGACCCACCACGCCAGTCAACCGAATCGAAACCTGGAAGGCCTAGTCGACCCCTCAAGTACCCAGTACCATGGGTACCGCCTGCAGCACCCGACGAAGGGACGCCACGCAATGACCGCTCCGGTGAAGCCAAGTGGGCCGAGTCGTGAGGAGTTCTCGGACCGATTGCTGAAGGGCTCAGTCAAGAAGTCCTACGAGCCGGTGGTCGACATCGACTGGGACGCCCCGCTGGACCCGGACAAGTTCTACCTGCCGCCGCGGCTGGTCTCGCTGTACGACACCCCGATGTGGGACGAGATGACGCGCGAGCAGCAGATCGACCTGTCCCGCCAGGAACTGGTCAACACGCTCTCGGCCGGGATCTGGTTCGAGAACATGCTCAACCAGTCGCTGCTGCGGACCATCTTGCACGAGGACCCCACCAGCTCCTCGACGCACTACAAGCTCACCGAGCTGGGCGACGAGACCCGGCACATGGTCATGTTCGGCAAGGCCATCGAGCGCATCGGCGCAAAGCCGGTGCGGCCGCGCCTGTTTCACCGGTGGATCATCAACGCGCTGCCGCTGGCGTTCCAGCGCGGCTCGATGCTGTGGATTGCCGCGCTCATCGGCGAAGAGATCTTCGACTCGCTGCAACGGCAGATGATGGACGACCCCGAGCTGCAGCCAATCATCCAGCGGCTCATGCGGATCCACGTCACCGAAGAGGCCCGCCACATCCAGTTCGCCCGCGACGGCGCCCGCAAGCGCGCCGCGGAGATGCCGCGGCTCAACCGCTGGTTCATGGCCAACATCAACGGGCTGGGCGGATACTTCTTCAACTACTTGTTCAGCAACCCGATCCCGTACGCGCGGGTGGGCCTGGACGCGAAGCGGGCACGAAAAACAGCGCGCACCAGCCAACACCGCCGCGAGATGCAGATTGCCGGCTTCGCGCCGCTGGCGGCGTTTCTGACCGAGGTGGGCCTGCTGGGCCCGATCGCACGCCGCGCCTGGAAGCGCAGCAGATTCCTGTGACCCAGCCGCCCGTGCGCTGCCATCGGGTGCTCGTCCTTGGAGCGGGAGACAGCGCACGGGCGGCCCTCCAAACGGCCGGCATCACCGACGTCGCGACGCCCGACCGCGACGTGCTCGGGTCACGGTTCGACGACGCCACCGACACATGGCTGCTGACGACGGCCGGTGGCGAACCCGTGCGGGCCCGCGTCGTCGTCGCCGACCGACCGGCGCCCGTCCCGTGGTTACCGGACATCGCCGGACGCGACGACTTTCTGGGCGAGTCGTTTCACGCGGCGCAGTGGCCGGCAGGTTTCGACCCGGCCGGTAAGCGCGTCGCCGTCATCGGCGCCGATTCCACCGCCGGCGATCACATCCCGCGGCTGATGAAATCGGCAGCCTCGGTCACGGTCTTCGCGCACCCACCGCGCCGGGTCGTCGACGAGCTGCCGCTGCCCGCCACCCGCGCCAAGCGCTGGCTGCGCCGCCGCATCCGACCGGCCGCCGACGCGACGCCGCGGCCCGCGCTGGTGCGATCGCCCGTCGTTGCCATCACCGCATCGCGCGTCCGAACCGCCGACGGGGTCGAACACGACGCCGATGCCATCATCTACGGGACCGGGTTCGCCGCGCTCGACCCGACGTCGGGCATCACGCTGGTCGACGGCATGGAGCCCTACTTCGGGGTCGCCGTTCGCGGCTTGCCCAACTACTTCTTTGTCACCGGGCCCGACACCGGCGCGCAGGCACGCTATGTCGCCGAATGCATCACCCTGATGGAACGCACCGGCAGCACCCGCATCGAAGTGCGCCGCAGCAGCCAGCGGGTGTTCAACGAGCGCGTCTATGTGCGACCGGCCCAGCCGCAGCCGGTGGCGTCGGCGTTCGAGCTGACGTCCGGCGCGGCGGGGAACGACGCGACCTACGAGGGCGCGGCGACGCTCACGATCGCCGGCGCCGACCATCCGGTGCGCGTGCGTCTCGCCGGCCACCTGGATCCGATCGACGGCCATTACCACTGGCAAGGCACGGTATTCGGTTCCGCGCCGTTGCCCGACGAGTGGCTCAAGCAGGCACGCACCGCGACCCTGACGGTCGGCGAGTGCAGCGCGCCGGCCCGCATCGTCGAGCAGACCCCGTGGGGCACGCACACGGTGGCGGGGGTCGGCGCTCCGCCGTATGCGCTGAGCTGATCGGCGCCGTCCGGTATTTCGAAGGTTTGCCGATCGTGACGTTCGGGTAAGCGTTTTAGTCTCATTTTCATCCCGCAGGGTGTGCTGCGGCGGTGGCCGCCGAGGGGGCGGGTTCTCAGGGAATTAGCGGTGGGAATTCCAGGAGCGGGGGATATGGCAGCGGACCGGATCAGGAAATCGCATCCGCCGTCTTTCGAGGTGGGAGCGCGGGGGCCTAAATTGCTATTGAGACACGCGCATCCGGATAACACGGCTTGCCGGGGCTCGGTCGGCGAGGATAAAGCCCTGACCGGAAAGGGGTGGCTGTGGTGAGCGCGGTAGCTGAGTCACCGAGCTCGCTGGCCGTTGCGACGCGCACGGAGCAGTCGGTCGTCGTGCTCACGGTCGAGGGCGTGCTCGACGGCAGCAGCTCCGCCGCGCTGCGCGACATCATCACGAAGGCGACGCTGGACGAGCCGTCGGCCGTCCTCGTCAACGTCTCTCGCCTGCAGGTCCCCGCGGAATCGGTCTGGTCCAGCTTCATCGGCGTGCGCTGGCAGGCGCACATCCGGCCAAGCGTCCCGATCGTGCTGGTGTGCGCCGACCGCACCGCCCGCGAGGCGATCACCCGGAGCGAGGTCGCTCGCTTCATGCCCGTGTACGCGACCGAGAAGTCCGCGATGAAGGCGCTCGATCGGCTCACCAGCCGCACCGTGCGGCATGCCGATGCCGAGCTGCCCGCCAACCTGACCAGTCTTCGGGAGTCGCGCCGGCTGGTCCGGGAGTGGCTGACCGCTTGGTCGCAGTCCGCGCTCATCCCGGTCGCGTTGGTGGTCGTCAACGTGTTCGTGGAGAACGTGCTCGAGCACACCGGAAGCGTGCCGATGATGCGGGTTGAAACCGACGGGGCGACGGCGACCATCGCGGTGTCCGACGCCAGCAGCACACCCGCCCTGCGGCTGCCGTCGCCGGACAAGGGCATCGACGTGTCCGGCCTGGCGATCGTCGATGCGTTGTCACGCGCCTGGGGCAGCACACCGACGGCGTCGGGCAAGACCGTCTGGGCCGTCATCGGCCCCGAGAATCAGCTCTAGCCAGTCTGGCTATCCACCGCTGAGCCGCCGACACCCTTGTTCGGGGACCCGCTCGTGGGTAAAAGTAGAACACGTTCTAATCTCGTGTGACGGTCCCTCCAGGAAGGCGGATGACGTGCGGTTCACCTACGCAGAGGCGATGACGGACTTTCGCTACTACATCCCGCTGGCCAAGGCGGCCGAGGCCGCCGGCTATGACGCCATGACGATTGCCGACAGCATCGCCTATCCCTTCGAATCCGACTCGAAGTATCCGTACACCCCCGACGGCAACCGCGAATTCCTGGACGGTAAGGAGTTCATCGAAACCTTCGTGCTGACGTCGGCGTTGGGTGCGGTGACGTCGACGCTGCGGTTCAACTTCTTCGTCCTCAAGCTGCCCATCCGGCCACCCGCGTTGGTGGCCAAGCAGATCGGTTCACTGGCCGCGATGACCGACAACCGGGTGGGTTTCGGGGTCGGCACGAGCCCGTGGCCCGAGGACTACGAACTGCTGGGCGTTCCATTTGCCAAGCGCGGCAAGCGGATGGACGAATGCATCGAGATCATCCAAGGCCTCACCACCGGCGACTATTTCGAATTCCACGGCGAGTTCTACGACATCCCCAAGACCAAGATGACCCCCGCCCCGACCAAGCCGATCCCGATCCTGATCGGCGGGCACGCCGACGCCGCGCTGCGCCGCGCGGCACGCCTGGACGGCTGGATGCATGGCGGCGGCGATCCGGAGGAACTCGACGCGCTGCTCGCCAAGCTCAGGCAGTACCGCGACGAAGCGGGCAAGACCGGCCCGTTCGAGATCCACGTGATCTCGGCCGACGCCTACACCGCGGACGGCATCAAGCGGCTCGAGGACAAGGGCGTCACGGACGTCATCGTCGGCTTCCGCATCCCTTACATCACTGGGTCCGACACCGAGCCGCTGGACAGCAAGATCCGCAACCTGGAGATGTTCGCGGAGAACGTCATCGCGAAACTCTAGCCGTCACAGGGCCTTCAGTGTGAGCTCACGGCTTTCAGTGTGAACCCGTGGCGCGATTCCTCCGGGTTCACCGCCCAGGAGTAACACCAAAAGCCCAGGCTTCACACTCAAAGTCCGAAGACGGCCGCCAAACATCACAGCGGATCCCACTTCGGGGCCCGCTTCTCCATGTGCGCCCTGGCGGCTTCGGTCGGATTGTTGGTGAAGCCGCTGAGGATCTGGGTGCGGTTCTCCAGCTCGATCGCGTGGCGCAGACTCGGCGCGTCCAGCGCCGCGTTGAGCCCAATCTTGGTCTGCCACACGCCATACGCGTTGTTCTCCGCGATGGAACGCGCCAGCTTGAGCGCGGCCGGGATCAGGTCGTCCGGCGCCACCACCTCGTGCACCAGCTTGATCCGATAGGCCTCGTGCGCGTCGATGATGCGACCCGTCAGCATCAGCTCACGCGCGACGCCGGCCCCGACGATCTTGGGCAGCAGGTAGCTGGTGCCCATGTCCATCGACGAGAAGCCGGCCTTGATGAACACCGATCCGAACCGGGCGTTCTCGGACGCGACGCGGATGTCGCTGACCAACGTGAACGCCAGCCCGCCGCCGACGGCCACGCCGTTGACCGCTGCGATCACCGGGATGGGCAGCTCGTAGATCCGGGTGAACAGCTCGGCCAGGCGCACCTGCGAGTCGTAGTTGACCTTGAACGGCGGGCTCGTCGGCCTGGACTTGGTCCAGGCCTCGCCGGTGCCGCTGAGATCGGCGCCGGCGCAGAAGCCCCGCCCGGCCCCGGTGATGATCGCGACCCGGTGCTCGCCCTCGCCGAGTGCATCGAGGGCCTGGTCGACGCCGCCGATCAGCGCCCCGTCGATCGCATTCAGGCGCTCCGGCCGGTTCAGGGTGATGCAGGCGATGTTGTCCTCGAGGGTTTCGAATTCCACTGCGGGCATACGTGAACCGTAGGCGACATGGGTGTTTACCGGTGCGGCATACCGTGGTTTTGCCGCCCGACCGAAGGAGAGAGCATGGCACGAACCGAAGACGACACCTGGGACCTGGCCAGCAGCGTGGGCGCCACCGCCACGATGGTCGCCGCGGCGCGCGCGGCCGCCACCAGGAATTCGCAGCCCGTCGTCACCGACGAGTACGCCGAACCGCTGGTCCGCGCCGTCGGCCTCGACGTGTTCACGAAGTTGGCCAGCGGCGAACTCGACTCCGACGACCTCGAGAAGGGCATCGGATTTCCCCGCATGGTCGACACGTTCGCAGCCCGCGCCCGGTTCTACGACGACTACTTCGCCGCGGCTGCCAAGGCGGGCCTGCGGCAGGTGGTGATCGTGGCGTCCGGGCTCGACGCCCGCTCGTATCGGCTTGCGTGGCCGGCCGGCACAACGGTCTATGAGATCGATCAGCCCGAGGTAATCGCGTTCAAGACCGCGACGCTGTCGGAGATCGGCGCGGCCCCGACGGCCGAGTTGCGCACCATCGGCATCGACCTCCGCGAGGATTGGCCGGCGGCGCTGCAGGAGGCCGGATTCGATCCCGCGCAACCCACGGCGTGGCTGGCCGAGGGGGTGCTGATCGGATTTCTACCGCCGGACGCCGAGGTTCGGCTGCTGGACTCGATCACCCCGCTGTCCAGCGAGGGCAGCCGCTTCGCCGCGGACTATGGGTCGCTCAACGACGCCTCGCGGGAGTCAGAGGAGCAGGCGCGGCGTACGACCGAGGGCTGGCGCCGCCACGGGCTCGACCTGGACATCGCCGCCCTGACCTACCCGGGCAAGCACACCGACGTCGCCGCACACCTGGGTGCCGACGGTTGGGCGACAACCACTTTCGCGCTCACCGACCTGTTCGCCGCGGCGGGCCTGCCGGAACTGCTTGAGACCGAGCACGGCCCGGCCGCCACCATCAGCTTCGTGCGCGCGATCAAGACCTAGCCGCCGAAGTGCGCTTGGCGAGCCACTCGGCCTGCATCACCAGCAGGGCCATCACCTCCAATTGTGGTGTGTCCGGGTCGAGTTCGCGGTAGCGCTGATAGACGTTGACGACCACCCGCTCGGCGTCCAGCCAGCTCGCGTACTCGCCGAGGTCGATCGTGTCGGCGGCCTCGGCCCACGACAGGCCCTTGCGATGGGCGGCCTCGGCCTGGTCGGCGACGTGCGCGAGATATCCACGGACCGCGCGGATCCCGTCCGGATCGGTGACCGGACCGTGGCCCGGCACCACGGTCGGGGCGTCGAGCGCGATCATCGCGTCGCATGCCGCGATCCAGTTGGCGATGGGGCCGGCCCACACGATCGGGGTGCAGCCGATGAAAAGCAGGTCGCCACCGAACAACACCCCCGCGTCGGGCACGTGCACCACCGAGTCGGCGGCGGTGTGGGCGGGGCCCAGGTTCAGCAGGTCGATGCGGCGCCCGCCGACCTCGACGGTGAGGTCGCGCTCGAACGTCTGGTCGGCGTTGCGCAGCTTGATGCCGCTGAAGTCGAAGTGCCCGAAGCGGTCTCGCACGTACGGCGTCGCGACCGGGCCGAGGTTGGCGGTCTGGGCCATGGCCAGCATCTCGGGCGCCATCCCGTGCGCGATCTCGTCGGCGGTGCCCTGCGCCGCGAGGATGCGCACCGACGCATCCAGCAGCTGGTTGCCGTGGGTGTGGTCGCCGTTGGAATGGGTGATCAGGGCGTCGGTGATGGGAGCGCGTTCGGTCATCGGCTCCATACGGGCGAGCATTTCGCGGGTCAGCGCCAGGTCGAACAGCGTGTCGACGAGCAGTGACGCGCCATCACCGGCGATCAGCCCGGCGTTGCTCCACCCGTAGCCGCCGTCCGGGAGCGTCCACGCCCATATCCGGTCGGCGACCTCGTGCAGGCCGCGGGTGTAGGGCACCTTCGCCGGGGCCCGGTTTACCCGGGCCGGGGCGGGCACGGCGTCCGGGTTGCGCCGGGCGGCCAGCGGATGCGGCGGAGCGCTGGCGCGAACGGTTTGCCGGGTCTCCCCCAAGCCCTGGACCCGCAGGGTGACGACGTCGCCGTCGTGCAGCCAGCCCGGAAACGATTCCAGTGCAGCGGGATTGAGGTGCTCGACGAGCGTGCAGGTGGGCACGGTTCCGGAGCCGATGACGTCGCCGGGCGTGAGCGGCACGCCGCGCGAGACGTAGGAGATGACCTCGCCGAAGGTCCAGTCCATCTGGGCGGTCGAACCCGAACCGATCACGGTGTCGTTGACCAACGCGGTCACCTGCAGGTCGAGCTTGCCGTCTCGCCGGTACGGCTCGAGCTCGTCGGGCGTCACCAGGTAGGGGCCCAGTGTGACCCCGCTGTCCTTGCCCTTGCCCTGCCCGATCGCGAGCTGGCCTTCCCGCTGCTGCAGGTCGCGTGCGGACCAGTCGTTGAAGATGGTGTAGCCGATGATGGCGTCTTCGGCTTGGTCGACGGTCAAGTCCTTGCCGCTGACACCGATGACGGCGGCGATCTCCAATTCGAAGTCCTGCCAAGCGCTTCCGGGCGCCGTCGGTGCGTCTTCGTAAGGACCCAAAACTGTTGTGGGGCAGGCGAAGTAGAACGCGGGGATGCGGTACCAGGTGTCGGCGAGCACCCGGCCGCCGCCCATCGCGGCCTGGCAGTTGCGCATGTGATCCAAGAAGCACAGGGAGTCGCGGATCGACGGCGGGTGCGGGATCGGCGCCAGCACCGTCACGTCGTCGAGGCGCGCCACCGCCGAGGGGGAACGCAACGCCTCTTCGCCGGCCTGGCGCAGCCCGTCGGCGCCGCGGCCGATCAGGTCGAGCAGTGTCACGCCCGGCGGCATCACGTGGATGGTGTCGCCGGAGAGGACCCCGGTGCGTTCGTCGTCGTCGCCTCGAAAGGTCACCCACTTCACTCGCGTACCACCTCACTTGGTTCCTTGTCCGGCCGCAGCCCGCGCCAACTCGATTGGCGCAACCGGTGATCCGGGGTCCATTCGCTGTAGCGCACCTCGCCGACGAGAACCGGTTCGACGAACGTCACCCCCTTGGCGTCCTGCCGGGGCAGCGGCGGGTGGAACGGGGATTGGTCGGTCTGCAACGGCGCCAGCGTCTTCTTCAGGTTCGCCAGGTCGCGTTCGGTGAAGCCGGTGCCGACGCGTCCGGCGAAGCGCAAACCGTCGGGCCCCGGGATTCCCATCAGCAGCGAGCCGATGCCGCTGGTGCGCCCACCCTCGCCCGCCTTCCAGCCGCCGATGACGACTTCCTGAGTGTTCCAGTTCTTGTCCTTGATCCACGACGCCGAACGCCGGCCCGGCTGGTAGGTGGAGTCACGCTTTTTCCCGACCACACCCTCCCAGCCGTACTTCAGTGAGTGCTCGAGCGCCTGGGCGCCGTCACCGGGCAGCAGGTCGGGGACGATCAGATTACCCGCGGCGCCAAGGAATTCCAGCAGCTTGCGCCGGTCGGAGTAACGCGCCCGCAGCAGCGAGCGGCCGTCGAGGTAGAGCAGGTCGAACGCCCAGTACTCGACGCGGGAACCGCGACCCCGGTTTTGCATCGCGTGGAAGCTCGGCACCCCGTTCTCATCGAGAATGACCGCTTCGCCGTCCAGCACCGCGTGATGCTCGGACAGATCGGCTGCGAGCGAACGCAAATCGGGATATTCGTTGGTGACTTCGCGGCCGCGCCGGGACCGGATCCGCAAGTCGCCGTGATCGACCTCGACCAGGAGCCGATAGCCGTCCCATTTGCCCTCGAACGCCCACTGGCCGGCCTTGAGGGCGGCCACGGAGCCCTCTGAGGCGAGCATCGGCGTGATCGTGTCGAACTCGAAGACCTTCTGGTCCTTCATCCGGTGCGCCAGCCATTGGTCGCCGTTTGTTTGAATCAGCGCGTAGCGCCCGGAGATTCGATTGCCGTGCAGGTTGACGATCACCTCGTCGTCCTGAAACTTCTCCGCCTCGTACGTGCCCGCGTCCCAGATGACCACCTTGCCGGCGCCGTACTCCCCCTTGGGGATGTTCCCCTCGAACGAGCCGTATTCGAGCGGATGGTCCTCGGTGTGCACCGCGAGGTGGTTGACCGACGGGGTGTCGGGCAGGTTCTTCGGCACCGCCCACGACACCAGGACGCCGTCGCGCTCGAGCCGGAAATCGTAGTGCAGGCGGCGGGCGTGGTGCTCCTGGATGACGAACGAATTGCCTTGGCCGGTAACGGGTCTCGTCGCAGGTACCGGTTCGGGGGTTTTCGACGCGTCCCGCATGCTGCGATACTTGCTGAGGCGGTCGCTGACCGGCGCGTCGACGTCGAGCGCCGCCAGCAGATCGCCGTCGCGGGCGACCCGGTCGAGCACTTCGTCGTAGCGGAGCTGGCCCACCGCCGGGTCCTCGAGTTCTTCCCAGGTGCGCGGCGCCGCGACGGTCGGATGTTCGCGCCCGCGCAGGGAGTACGGCGCGATGGTGGTCTTGGAACCGTTGTTCTGGCTCCAGTCGAGAAAGACCTTGCCCGCCCGCAGGCTCTTGGTCATGGTCGAGGTGACCAGCTTGGGCATCGCCTTTTCCAGTTGCTGCGCAACGCGTTTGGCCAACACCGTGGCGCCCTTGCTGCTCACCGGGTTGTCCAGCGGCGCGTAGAGGTGCACCCCCTTGCTGCCGCTGGTGAGCGGGAAGGTGGTCAGCCCGATGTCGGACATCAGGTCCCGCACGGCATGGGCGACCTCGCACAGTTGCGGCATCGTCACGCCTTCGCCCGGATCCAGGTCGAAGACCAAACGCGTTGCCGGGCCGGGCTTGAGCTCTTGGGCCCTGCTCCGGGTCCACTCGGCGACGAACCGCCACTGCGGGACGTGCACCTCCAGCGCCGCCTGCTGCGCGATCCAGGCCAACCCGTCGGCGCTGTCGATGATCGGATAGGTCGTCGTCCCGGAACGGTGGGTGACGCTGGCCCGCGGCAGCCAGTCGGGCGCCGACGACGCCAGCTGCTTTTCGAAGAACGACTCCTGCTCGACGCCGTTGGGCCAGCGCTTGCGGGTGGCCGCCCGCCCGGCGATGTGCGGCAGCATCACCTCGGCGATGCGGGTGTAGTAGTCGAAGACGTCGGCTTTGGTGGTTCCCGTCGCCGGATACAGCACCTTCTCGGCGTTGGTCAGCTTGACCCGCGCCGGTGCTGTTGAAGCCATATGGCCAACCTAGTTGTTCGCACACGGGCGCCGGTACCGTCAAGACCGTGGTTCGGCTGAGCAACGCCACCCTGGGACGGATGCCGATCGCGACACCGGGCTATGACCGCGACGACGTTGCTGTCGGCATCGCGCACATCGGCGTCGGCGGCTTTCACCGCGCGCATCAGGCGATGTACATCGACAAGCTGCTCGAACGGGGCCGGGCACGGGAGTGGGGCATCTGCGGAATCGGCGTGATGCCGGCCGACCGTCGGATGCGCGACGTCCTGCGCGCCCAGGACGGCCTGTACACGCTGGTATTGGAGCATCCCGACGGCAACCGCGTAGCGCGGGTGATCGGCTCGATCGTCGACTACCGCTACGCGCCAGACGACCCGCCCGCCACCATCGAGCTGCTCGCCGCCGCGACGACCCGCATCATCTCGATGACCATCACCGAGGGCGGCTACCAGATCCGGGACGCGGGCTCGGTTTTCGGTCTGATCGCCGAGGCGCTGGCCCGGCGGCGCGACCGCGGCATCGCCGCGCCCACGATCCTGTCCTGCGACAACATCGAGCACAACGGCGAGGTCGCGCGCCAGGCCGTCATCGCACACGCCGAACCGCTTGGACCCGGGCTGGCCGACTGGATCGGCGAGCACGCCCGGTTCCCCAGCTCGATGGTCGACCGCATCACCCCGGTCACCACTCCGGAGATCGCGGCCGCAGTGGAACGTGACTTCGGAGTCGCCGACGAGTGGCCGGTGGTGGCGGAGGCCTTCGCGTCGTGGGTGCTCGAAGACGATTTCGCCGACGGGCGCCCGCCGCTGGACGAGGCGGGCGTCCTGTTGGTCGACGACGTGAGCCCGTACGAGGCGATGAAGCTGCGGCTGCTCAACGCCGGTCACCAGTGCCTGTGCTACTTCGCTGCACTGTTCGGGTACCGCATGGTCCACGACGCGGCGCGCGACCCGCTCCTGGCCGAATTCCTGTTGTCATATTTCGATTCCGAAGCCACGCCGACGCTGCGACCGGTGCCCGGCATCGACCTGCCCGCGTACACCCAAGGGCTCATCGAACGCTTCGCGAACCCGGGGGTGCGGGACACGGTGGCGCGGTTGTGCGCCTACTCCTCGGACCGCATCCCGAAATGGCTGCTTCCGGTGATCCGCGACAACCTGCGCGCCGGCGGACCGATCCGGCTCGCCTCGGCCACCGTCGCGAGCTGGGCCCGCTACGCCGAGGCGGTCGACGAAGGCGGCGAACCGATCGAGGTGGTCGACAACCTGGCGGACTCGCTGGTGCCCCTCGCGCGGTCGCAGCGGCTGCATCCCACCGCGTTCATCGAGAACACCGACCTGTTCGGCGATCTCGCCCAGGAACCACGCTTCGTCGAGGCCTATCGCTGGGCGCTGGACTCGTTGCACGTCCGCGGGGCCCGGGCGACCCTGGAGTCGTTGCTGAAAGGTGCGGACCCGTGACCCGCGCGCTGGTGGTCGGCGAAGCCTTGATCGACATCGTCGGCGCCGCGGAGCACGTGGGCGGAAGCCCGCTCAACGTCGCCGTCGGGCTCGCCAGGCTGGGTCGCGATGTCGACTTCGCGACGCACATCGGCGACGACGAGCGCGGCCGCCGAATCGCCGACTGCCTGAAAGCCTCTGGCGCGCAGCTGGTTCCGGGGAGTTCCGCGGCCGACCGGACACCGACCGCAGTCGCGACGATCGGAGCCGACGGGTCGGTGACCTATACCTTCGACCTGGACTGGCAGCTTACCGGCACACCCGAGGTCGCGCCGCCACTGTTGGTGCACACCGGATCGATCGCCGCCGTGCGCGAGCCGGGGTGCCTGGCGGTCGCGGCGCTGCTCGACACCTATCGGGTGTCGGCCACCGTCAGTTTCGACCCGAATGTGCGCCCGTCGCTGATCGTCGACCGGGATCTCGCCCGCGACCGCATCGCCCGCTTCGTCGAGCGCAGCGACATCGTCAAGGCCAGCGACGAGGACCTGAGCTGGATAGATCCCGACCGCGACCCCGAGTCGACGGCCCGAGCCTGGCTGGCGTCGGGACCGGCGATCGTCGTCGCGACGATGGGTGATCGGGGCGCCGTGGCATTCTGCCCGGCCGGCGAGGTCCGGGTGCCGGCCCGGCAGGTCGAGGTGGTGGACACCGTAGGTGCGGGCGACGCGTTCATGGTCGGCCTGCTGGACTCGCTCTGGGGAATGGGTTTGTTGGGCGCCGCCCGGCGGGCCGCCCTGGGCCGGATCGGGCTCGACGCGCTGACCGCGGCGCTGGAATCGGCGTGCCTGTCGTCGGCGTGGACCGTCGGCCGCGCCGGTGCCGACCTGCCCGACCGAGACAGCCTGCGGGCCCTTCCACGGAATTAGCTGTACCCGAAAGTCCGCGGTGCGGGCGTGCTGCGCTGTTTTGCTGGGGGTGGTGTGGGCATACTGACTTACATGCGTTCCATCTGGAAGGGTTCGATCGCGTTCGGACTGGTGAACGTCCCGGTCAAGGTCTACAGCGCCACCGAGGACCACGACATCAAGTTCCATCAGGTGCACGCCAAGGACAACGGCCGCATCCGCTACCAACGCATCTGCGAGAAAGACGGCGAGGTCGTCGAATACCGTGACATCGCCCGGGCCTTCGAGTCGCCCGACGGGCAATCGGTGATCATCACCGACGACGACATCGCCACCCTGCCCGAGGAACGCAGCCGCGAGATCGAGGTGCTCGAGTTCGTCCCGGCCAGCGATGTCGACCCGATGCTGTTCGACCGCAGCTACTTTCTCGAGCCGGATTCGAAGTCGTCGAAATCCTATGTGCTGCTTGCTAAGACGCTCGCCGAGACCGATCGGATGGCGATCGTCCACTTCACGCTGCGCAACAAGACCAGGTTGGCGGCGTTGCGCGTCAAGGACTTCGGCAAGCGCGACGTGATGGTGATGCACACGCTGTTGTGGCCCGACGAGATCCGCGACCCCGACTTCCCCGTGCTGGACAAGAAGGTCGATATCAAGCCCGCCGAACTCAAGATGGCCGGGCAGGTGGTGGAATCGATGGCCGAGGACTTCAACCCCGACCGCTACCACGATACCTACCAGGAGCAGCTGCAGGAACTCATCGAGGCGAAACTCGAAGGCGGCGAGGCGTTTACCGCCGAGGAGCAGCCCAAGGAACTCGACGAGACCGAGGACGTGTCCGACCTGCTGGCCAAGCTGGAGGCCAGCGTCAAGGCGCGCTCCGGCGACGGTAAGGCCGGGGCTGGTTCGGGGGCCAAGAAGGCAGCGGCAAAGAAAGCGCCCGCGAAGAAGGCGCCGGCCAAGAAGACGGCCGCCACAAAGGCGCCCGCCAAGAAGGCCGCGTCGAAGTCCTGACCGCGTTGGGCGGTCAGCGCCGCCGCATCGACACGAAGCGGAATCCGGCGGCCAGCAGGTTGATGACCGCGACGATGATGATGAGGCTCAACGCCGCACCCCAGATCCGCAGGAAGCCGGCGTGCTCGGGGTTGGTGAGTTCGGTGTAGATCAACAACGGCAGCGAGGCCATGTTGCCGTGGAACATGTCGAAGTTGATGGACCGGCTGTAACCGACGAGCACCAGCACCGGCGCGGTTTCCCCGATGACGCGCGCGACCGACAACAAGATGCCCGAGACAATGCCCGGCATCGCGATCGGGATCACGATCCGCACGATCGTCTTCCATTTCGGAACGCCCAGCGCGTAGCTGGCTTCTCGGAGGTCGTCGGGCACCAGCCGGAGCATCTCTTCGGTGGACCGCACCACCACCGGCAGCATCAACAGGACCAATGCCAACGACACGGCAAAGGAGCTCTGCTGGAAACCCAGGGTGGCGATCCAGAGGCTGAAGATGAACAGCGCCGCGACGATCGAGGGCACCCCGGCGAGCACGTCGACCATGAAGGTCGTGAGCCGCACCAACCGGCCGGACCCGTATTCCACCAGGAACACCGCGGTCATCATGCCGAGCGGCACGGACAACACGGCGGCCACACCGGCCTGCACCAACGTTCCGTACAGCGCGTGGTACACGCCGCCGGCGAACTCCTCGGGCAGCACGCCGCGCAGCGAATGGGTCCACCAGCCCGAGCGGGTGACGGCATACCACCCGCGTGCGATCACGACCCCGAGCACCCAGACCAGCGGTACCAGAGCCGCGAGGAATGAGGCGACGAAGAACGTCGTCGCGGCGTTGTTGGTGATCCGCCGCCGCAGGCTCAGCGGGCTGAACACGTCCGGTTTGACCGGCAAGTCGAGCGCATCGATACTCATGCGCGCCACTCTCCCCCGCGAGCGGGAGGTGCCCCCACCTCATCGCTCCCAACTAGTTTGTCGCCGGCGCGACTCATCCGTTGACCTTCCCACCCGCCACCGCGCGCGCAAGCGCGTTGACGACGAACGTCAGGACAAACAGCGCGAACCCGGCGGCGATGTAGGCGCCGGTGGGCAGCGGTTCACTGAATTCCGCTGCCGCGGAAGCGATCTTCGAAGCAAACGTGTAAC
The DNA here is from genome assembly GCF_001672815.1 of Mycobacterium sp. E796. Lineage (GTDB taxonomy): Bacteria > Actinomycetota > Actinomycetes > Mycobacteriales > Mycobacteriaceae > Mycobacterium. The sequence goes on from NZ_LZKK01000349.1 coordinate 34,395, forward strand.
CACCGTCGAACAGCGACCAGTTGCCCGGGCGGGCGGCCGACCGCAGGATGATCAGCACCGCAACGGTTTCCCCAAGGGCGCGGCCCAGCCCGAGCATTGACGCTGCGATGACGCCGCTACGGCCGTACGGCAGCACGGTCATCCGCACCACCTCCCACTTGGTGGCGCCCAAAGCCTGCGCCGCCTCCATCTGAATGGGCGGGGTCTGGCGGAACACCTCCCGCGACACCGAGGTGATGATCGGGAGGATCATCACCGACAGCACGATGGCGGAGGTGAAGATGGTGCCGCCGCCGGCCAGCGAGACGTTGCCCTGCTTGAACAGAAACAGCCAGCCCAGGTTGCGGTTCAGGAATTCCGCGATGGGCTCGAGTTTGGGCGCCAACACAAAGATGCCCCACAACCCGAAGATGATCGACGGCACGGCGGCCAGCAGATCAACCATCGCGCCGAACGGTCGCGCGAACCGTTTCGGCGCGTATTGGGTGAGGAATATCGCGATCCCGACCGCCACCGGCACGGCCACCACCAGGGAGCTGAGGGAGCTCAGCACCGTGACCATGAACAAGTCGCGGATACCGAACGCCAAATGTTCTGCGCTGGTGGTATTGAATTGCGCGCTGGTGAAGAAGTTCGCGTGGTTCGCTCGCAGCGAGGGCACGGCGCGAATCAACAGAAATATCGCGATCAGCACGATCGCGATCACAATCGTCGAACCGGCCGCGGCGGCGACCAACTTAAACAGTTGGTCGCCCCGCTGCACCTTGTGCGGATCGGTCGCCTTCAGCGCAGGCTGAGTTCCGGTCGACGGACCGGCCACCGCTCCGCGCGTCATGACATTCCGAATCACGCGATCGCGTTGACCGCAGTCGACAGTTTCGACTTGAACGAGTCCGGAATGGGGATGTATCCGTTGTCCGCCAAGCCATTTTGGCCCGCACCGATAGTGCTCTGCAAGAAAGCCTTCACGGCCGTGCCGACCTGCGAATCGGGATACTTCGAGCAGACGATCTCGTACGTCGCCAGCACGATCGGGTAGGAGCCGGCCTGCGTCGGCTTGTAGAACGAGTTGGTGTCGAGCACCAGGTCGTTGCCCTGACCCTTGACGGTGGCACCGGAGATCGTCTTGCCCACCGAGTCGGCGCTGATCGCGACGGCATCGGGGCCGGCCGAGGTGACGATCTTGGCCATGTTCAGGTTCTGCGCCTTGGCGAACGACCATTCGTTGTAGGTGATCGATCCCTCGGTCGCCTTGATGGCCGCCGAGGTGCCGTCGTTGCCCTTGGCGCCCTCACCGACACCGCCGTTGAACGTCTTTCCGGCCCCCTTGCCCCACGCGCCGTTGGACGCGGCATCGAGGTAGTGCTGGAAATTGTCCGTGGTGCCGGACTGGTCGTTACGGAACACCACGTGGATCGGCTCGGCCGGCAGCGTGGTTCCGTTGTTGAGCCCCTGGATCGCCGGGTCGTTCCACGTCGTGATGGCGCCGTTGAAGATCTTCGCCGCCGTCGGACCGTCGAGGCTCAGCGAGCTCACGCCCTTGACGTTGTAGGTGATCGCGATCGGGCCGAACACCACCGGCAGGTTCCACGCCGGCGAGCCGCAGCGCTGCTGGGCCGCGGCGTACTCGTTTTGGGCCAGCGGCGAGTCCGACCCACCGAAATCAGTTTGGTTGCCGTTGAATTCACTGATTCCGGCACCGGAGCCATTGGCGGTGTAGTTCAGCGTCTGACCCGGGCACGCCTGCTCAAACGCGTTGACGAAGCGCGTCATCGCGTTGGCCTGGGCCGTCGATCCGCTGGCCTTCAGCGTCTTCTTCCCGCCGCAGCTCACGCCGCCCTCGGATCCGCCCGACGTCGCACTGCTACCGCTTGCTCCACTCGAGTTGTTGTTTTCGCTGCCACACCCGGATAACACCAAAGCGGCGCTAGCCAGGACACTCACCGCGGCGCCAAATCGGTTCAGTTTCAATTCTCTTCCTAACAGTAGGGATGAAACATCGCCGCCGCCTGAGAGGCTGCGGCCCGGCAACCAGGTATCTGTCGCAGCCAAGTAGCTAACAGTAACAAGGTTAACGTTCGGAGAATTCTGTCCGGCGGGCGTCGGGCGACGCTCCGGCGCGCAATCGGGGCTGGTCGGGGAGTTACATCGCGGCGCCGGTATGACAAACTAGAACCTGTTTCAGAAATGCCGTGATCTGCATCGGCGAGGTTTGTTACCGTGTCGCCGGACAACTCGAATAGAGAGGCCGTAATGATCCTTGACAGGTTCCGTCTGGACGACAAAGTCGCCGTCATCACGGGTGGCGGGCGCGGCCTCGGTGCGGCCATCGCGGTGGCTTTCGCCGAGGCAGGCGCCGATGTGCTCATCGCGTCGCGCACCCAATCTCAACTAGATGCCGTCGCCGAACAGGTCCGCGCCACCGGCCGTCGCGCCCACGCCGTCGCCGCCGACCTGGCCCATCCCGAGTCGACCGCGGAGCTCGCCGATCAGGCCGTCGAGGTGTTCGGGAAACTAGACATCGTCGTCAACAACGTCGGCGGGACCATGCCCAACACCCTGCTGACCACCTCCACCAAGGACCTCAAGGAGGCGTTCACCTTCAACGTCGCCACCGCGCACGCGCTCACCATCGCGGCGGTGCCGTTGATGCTGGAGCACTCCGGCGGGGGCAGCATCATCAACATCACCTCCACCATGGGCAGGCTGGCCGGGCGCGGTTTCGCCGCCTACGGCACCGCCAAGGCCGCGCTCGCTCACTACACCCGACTGGCCGCGCTGGACCTGTGCCCGCGCATCCGGGTCAACGCCATCGCCCCCGGATCGATCCTGACGTCGGCGCTGGACATCGTGGCCTCCAACGAGGAGCTGCGCGCACCGATGGAGAAGGTCACACCCATGCGCCGCCTCGGCGATCCCGTCGACATCGCCGCCGCCGCAGTCTATTTGGCGGCCCCGGCCGGCAGCTTCCTCACCGGTAAGACGCTGGAGGTCGACGGTGGCCTCACCTTCCCCAACCTCGACATCCCCGTCCCGGACCTGTAAACCATGACGCGCGAGCAGACGCAAAAGTCCCCCTACGCACGGCGTGCCGGGCGCTTTTGCGTCTGCTCACGGTGTTACCCCTACCGCTAAGGAGGCCGCCATGGCCATACCCGTCGTTCAGTTGGGCACCGGCAACGTCGGCGTCCACGCGCTCAAGGCGTTGATCACCAATCCCGAGTTCGAGCTCACCGGGGTGTGGGTGTCGTCGGACGCCAAGGCCGGCAAGGATGCGGCGGAGCTTGCCGGACTTGAGGATTCGACCGGAGTGCTGGCCACCACCGACCTGGACGCCGTACTCGCCACCGGTCCGCAATGCGCCGTCTACAACGCCCTGGCCGACAATCGCCTGCCCGAGGCGTTGGAGGACTACCGCCGAGTCCTCGCCGCCGGAATCAACATCGTCGGCAGCGGCCCCGTCTTTCTCCAGTATCCCTGGGAAGTGATACCCGAAGAGCTCATCTCTCCGTTGGAAGATGCCGCGCGCGAAGGCAATTCGAGCCTGTACGTCAACGGCATCGACCCGGGCTTCGCCAACGACCTGCTGCCGATGGCCTTGGCCGGCACCTGCCAGAGCATCCAGCAGATCCGGTGCATGGAGATCGTCGACTACGCCACCTACGACAGCGCCGCCGTCATGTTCGACGTGATGGGATTCGGCAAGCCCCTCGACGAGATCCCGATGCTGCTGCAGACCGGCGTGCTGAGCTTGGCCTGGGGGTCGGTGGTGCGGCAATTGGCCGCGGGACTGGGCATCAAGCTCGATAGCATCGCCGAGGAATACGTCCGCGAGCCCGCGCCCGAGGACTTCGACATCGCCTCGGGGCACATTGCGAAGGGCACGGCCGCCGGGCTTCGGTTCGAGGTGTTCGGAATGGTCAACGGCGACCCCGTCGTCGTCCTCGAACACGTCACGCGCCTGCGCGAGGACCTGCGTCCCGACTGGCCGCAGCCCGCCCAGGAAGGCGGCTCCTACCGCATCGAGATCACCGGCGAACCGTCGTATGCGATGGACGTCTGCCTGAGCAGCCGCCTCGGCGATCACAATCACGCCGGCCTGGTCGCCACCGCGATGCGGGTCGTCAACGCGATTCCCGCGGTGGTGGCCGCCCCGCCCGGCATCGTGACGACCCTTGACCTGCCCCTGATTCCCGGCCGGGGGCTCTACGTCCCTGGGTGATCCAAAGCACGGCATGAAGCGCCACCGTTTCGGCGTTGCCCCCAATGGTTCTCAGGGGTGGCACGAAAGGGGAAAAGCATGACGAACCGGCGCGTTCTGGTGAGCGGGGCGTCCAAGGGCATCGGGCGCGCGGTCGTCGACCGCCTCGCCGGCAATGGGTACGAGGTGATCGGGCTCGCCCGCAGCGCGCCGTCGGACTTCCCCGGCCAATTCCACGAGGTCGACCTTGCCGACCGGGCCGCGACCGCGCAGACCCTCGACGCGATCGTCGCCGACGGCGTCGTCGACGCGGTGGTCAACAACGTCGGCTTCTCCCGGTGGGGCCGCATCGGCTCGATCGACCTCGACGATCTCTTCGCCACCTACGACATGAACGTGCGCACCGCGGTGCAGGTGGCGCAGGCCGTTCTGCCGGGCATGATCGCCTCCGGATGGGGCCGCATCGTCAACGTCACGAGCCTGACGACACTCGGCGTCGCGGAACGGACGCCTTACGCCGCCTCGAAAGCCGCGCTGGAAACGTGCACCCGCATTTGGGCGGGCGAGCTGGCCGGGACCGGGATTACCGTCAACGCGGTATCACCCGGCCCCGTCGAAACCGAAATGTTCCGCCAACGCAGTCCCGCCGGATCAGTAGTCGAGGGGCGTCTTCTCGCCGCCATACCGATGCAGCGCGTCGGCACGCCCACCGAGATCGCCTACGTGATCGCGATGTTGCTGCATGAGGACGCCGGGTACATGACGGGTCAGATCGTCCGGGTGGACGGGGGCGGCAGCATCGGGGCGGCATAATCCACAGCGTTGCGGGTAGCCACGCGGTCCGTCGCAGTGTTCGGTTAACCTAACTTTTTTATTCGAGAACCTGGATAGAGGTCGATACGTTTGGCGCAGGGCACCGAGGCCTCGCTCAAAACGAGCTGGTATCTGCTCGGCCCGGCGTTCGTCGCCGCAATCGCCTACGTCGATCCGGGAAACGTCGCGGCCAACGTCAGCGCCGGCTCGCAGTACGGCTACCTACTGCTATGGGTGATCGTCGCCGCCAACGTGACGGCCGGCCTGGTGCAGTACCTGTCCGCGAAACTCGGGTTGGTGACCGGACGGTCGCTGCCCGCGGCGATCGGCAAGGGGATGGGCCGTCCGCTGCGGCTGACGTTTTGGGCGCAGGCCGAAATCGTCGCCGTCGCAACCGATGTCGCCGAAGTCATCGGCGGGGCGATCGCCCTGCGCATCCTGTTCGGCCTGCCGCTGCCGGTCGGCGGGATCATCACCGGGGTGGTCTCGATGCTGCTGCTGGCGATCCGGGACCGCCGCGGCCAGCTCCTCTTCGAACGCGTCATCACGGGGCTGCTGCTCGTCATCGCCATCGGCTTCGCGGCGAGTTTCTTCGTCGCCACGCCACCGTCCGAGGCCGTGGTGTCGGGATTGCTACCCCGATTCCACGGCGCCGAAAGCGTATTGCTCGCCGCGGCCATCCTCGGCGCCACCGTGATGCCGCACGCGGTGTATCTGCATTCGGGCCTGGTGCTGGACCGGCACGGGCATCCCGAGCCCGGCCACGACCGGCGCTGGCTGCTGCGCGTCACGCGCTTCGACGTCGTGTTGGCGATGGCCGTCGCCGGCATGGTCAACGCGGCGATGCTGCTCGTCGCCGCGATCAACCTGCAGGGCCACCAGGAAAGCGCGACCATCGACGGCGCCTACACCGCGATTCACAACACCCTGGGGCCGACCATCGCGGTGCTGTTCGCGATCGGACTGCTCGCGTCCGGCCTGGCGTCGTCGTCGGTGGGTGCCTACGCCGGCGCCATGATCATGCAGGGATTGCTGCACCTGTCGGTGCCCATGCTGGTGCGCCGGCTCGTGACGCTGTGCCCCGCGATCGCGATCCTGGCGCTCGGCTGGGACCCGACCCGCGCGCTGGTCATATCGCAGGTCGTGCTGTCCTTCGGTATCCCGTTCGCGGTGCTTCCGCTGGTCAGGCTCACCAGCAACCGCGAGCTCATGGGTACCGATGCCAACCATCCCGTCACGACGGTCATCGGCTGGGCGGTCGCGGTGATGGTCAGCCTGCTCAACGTCGTGCTGATCTACCTGACCGTGGCGGGCTAGCGAGAATTCCGTTCCGTCACTGGTTATTTGGGGTTTCGGAGACTCAGATCGACGCTGGCGTGCAGATCACTCGCAGTTCTTCGCGCTAACGTCGATCTCGACAAACGAAGCTCTACAAATACCGCTGCACGCCGCCATGCCCGTGGCAGGTTCCACTCGAGTGGGGATGCTCGCTGAACGACCAGCTTCCATCGGCACATTGGGCAGTGGCATTCGGCGGCTGCGAGCCGCCCTTTTGCGGATACGGCACACAATCCCCCGATGCGGCGGTGTAGCAGCCGCCGCCGCCAGGTGACGAGTAAGCCGGTGACGCGAATCCGACACCGGCCAAGGCGATGACCGCCGCGATGAAAGTTATCCGGGACAACATCTGCCCGAACCTCCCTGATTGCAGACATCTCAGATCGTGACGATCCCGAGGCGCCGGTGGAAGCGTATTTGCCCGCCCGGTTGCTCACACGCGGATTTGTGAAAATTCGTAGCCACGTCGGTGTCGATCGATCGCAAGAAAATCGCAAGAACTTCACGAAGACCTGGCAAGCGGCGTCGGCGAATCTGATCCTGCCCGCCGCGGCGCCAAAAAAGTCTTCAAAAAAGTGTCCGACTCACGCCGGGTCCGTGCTCCTACCTATGACGGCGGCCCAACCCGGGCCGCGACCCGCACCGAAGGAAGCGCCTCATGAGCACCTGGAACGACATGGATCGAACCGCACTTGCGCCACGCGCCGACGACGTCAC
>NZ_LZKK01000350.1 GCF_001672815.1 Mycobacterium sp. E796
GCGTGCCACGCGTGCTCGGTGATGCCGAGACCGGGGAACGGTGACGTCGCCGATCGTTGCGAACCGCGTCGCGGACTCCTGGATCACCAAACCCCTTTTCCACAAACAGGATTGGGCGATGACGCGGCCGCGAATCTCGAGCCGCAAACCGCTGACGTCGGTGACCACCATCCGCGACGCGGTTCGAAACGATCGTCGACGGTCGACCGTTCACCGGTCTCGGCATCACCGAGCACGCGTGGCACGCCGGTCTGGTGGGCTCGCTGCGGGTGCTGCCGCGGATGGGCCCGGCGGCGCGGATGGTCATGCCCTGATCAGGGCATTGCCTCCGCCCAGGCGATGTGCCCGGCAAACTGCAGCGACCTCGCCATCTCGCCGTAGCGATTCTTCAAGTCCGCGTACGCGGCGGCGTCTCCGCGGGCGTGCGCCACAAGAGCTCTCAGTCGCAACAGCCAGATGTCGCGCATGGCCGAACCGTCGGTCGGCGCCGCCGCCAACCGATCGATCGCGGCCTCGGCCTCGGCGACGTCGGCGTCGGTCCCGCGGTCCAGCAGCGTCTCCACCAGGACCCCCGTCGCCGGAAAGCCCCAGGCTCCGCACATCTGCTGCCCGTCGCGGAACAGATCGTTGACGGCGGCGCGCACGAGCAATACGGCTTCGTCGCGATCTCCACCCCGCGCCCGCTCCCGCGCCAAATACGCGTCGACGAACCGCAATTCGCCCAGGTTCGCTCTGCGGCGCCGGAACATGTCGCTGAGCTCCGCCAGCAGCTTCTGGCCGCGCTCACGGTCGGCAGCCGCCGGCCGGTGCATCAGCGCGACGCCCGGCGCCATCTGGGTGAAGGCCAACGCGACGTCGTCACCGGATCGTTCAACGATCCGCAGCGCATCTTCGCTCTCGCGCACGGCCCGATCGTCGGCCGCCAGGACGCCGAGCGGGATGCCCGGGTTGTAGATGTAGGCGACGACCAAGGCGTATGACATGGGGTCGGCCTTGCGGGCCATGGCGAGGCCCTGCTGCTGGTCGTCCTGCCATCCGGGTAGGCCCAGGCTGATCCGGGCGAGCGCCCGTGTCGTAAGGGCGACCGCCAGGGGGGACCCTACGAAGAAGTTGCCCTTGGACGGGTCACCGTTAGCCAGGTCGATGACCGCCTGTGACCACCGCAGCACGTCGGACCACTGATTGTTTTCCATCTTGGCGAAGATCAGCGAAACGGACAGCCCCACCGTCAAGGTCGCGTCGCCGAGCGCCTCGGCGAGCGTCCAGGCTTCGGACGCCAGCTCCGCGGCCTCGGGCGCCCGGGCCTGATGCGCGTGCTCCATCACCAACCCGGCCATCCCGATGGCCAGTGACACCTTGTCCCCGACGGCGGCGCACAACTCCCGCAATTCGTCGAATCGGTCGGCGACCCCGCGCGCGTTGATCCGCCAGGCGATCCCGCACAACATGGTGCGCGGGGCGATGCGCATGGTTGCCCGATGGGGGTCCTCCGCGGGCAGCCGGTCGGCGATCGTTTGGGCTCGCTCCCAACTCAGTCGAGCGGCGTTCGCGTCGCGGTTGGTGGCCCACGTCGCCGCACGCATGTGCCAGCTGAATGCGGCATGCGGATCACCGGCGGCCTCCAGGTGCTCGGCGATCAGCGCCGCGTTCTGGTCGACCGTCGCCTGGTCGCGGGATTCGATCGCGGCGGCGACACGCCGGTGTAGCTCGGCGCGATCCGATCGCAGCTGTGATTCGTAGGCCACGGTGCGGATCAGCGGATGGCGGAACACGTACCTTGGTTCCCCGGTGAACGTGATCTGGTCGATGAGCTCGGCCGCCAGCAGGTCGTCCAGGCTGGGTTCAATGCCAAGCGTTTCCAGCAGGTCCGGGCTGAATCGCGACCCGATCACCGCCGCGGCGCTCAGGGTGCGCTTGGCCGCCCAGTCCAGGCGGTCGATACGCGCTGCGATAGTCGCCTGCAGCGTGACCGGCACGCGGACTTCGGTGACCGCCGCCGCCGATACGTAAGCACCGCGGTTGCCGCGCAGCACACCGCGCTCGGCGAGGTCGCGCACCATCTCCTCGACGAAAAACGGATTACCGGCGGCGCGCTCGGCGATCAAGGCCGCCAAGTCGCCGACCGACGGGTCCGGCCCGAGCAGCTCGCCGGCCAGTGCCGCGGCTTCCGAATCACTCAGCGGCGCAAGGGCGATGGTCTGCGCGCCGGTCACCTTGCTCAACGGGCCCCGATATTCGGGACGGTAGGTGAGCAGCACCAGCGAGGGTGTCTGCGGGGCCACCGCGACGAAGTCGGCCAGCATCGAGCCGCTGACCTGGTCGATCCAGTGCACGTCCTCGATGACATAGACGGCCGGGGATTGGCGGGCCAGCAACGCGGCATTGACCAGCGCCGTCAACCGCCGCCGCCGGGCATCCGGGTCGATTGTCGGCAGCGCGACGTCGGGATCGGCGATGCGCAACAGGTCGTCGAGGAGCAACAGGTCATCCGGCTCGGCGTCGGGCACCCGCGACCGCAACTCCGCGCGCGCTTCCGGCGGGTCGAGATCGGCCACCCGGAAGCTCGCACGCAGCATCCGCGCCACCAAATAGAAGGGGACGTCGCTTGCGTGCGATTCGCAGAAGGCGGTGAACACGTCGACACCCCGGGCCGCCGCCATCGCGGTGACTTCGCGCGCCAGGCGGCTCTTGCCGATGCCCGGCAACCCCACGACACTGACGACGGCGCCGTGCACGTCGATCGCGCGCTCCAGCAACCCCTCGATGGCCGACATTTCCCACTGCCGACCGACCAGATTCGACTCGGCACGCCGGACGGCACGATGGTCATCGCCCGCGCCCAACAGCCGATGGGCCCGGACCGGCGCGTCGACACCCTTGATTTGAACCAGCTCGGATTCACCGATAGCCGCGGCGCCCTCGACAAGCCGTGCGGTCGACGCGCTGAGCATCACCGCACCCGGCGGGGCCACCGATTCCATCCGCTGAGCGAGGCCGACCTGCTCGCCGATGGCGGTGTAACCGAACGGCCCGGAACCGATTTCGCCGGCGATCACCTGACCGGAATTTAGGCCGACGCGCAACCGCAGTTCGATGCCGTCGCGCTTGTCGACCTCGGCGGCCAACCGGGTGGTTTCTTCCTGGATGCCCAGTGCCGCGAGGCACGCCCGGAGGGCGTGGTCCTCCAACGCGACCGGCGCGCCGAACACGGCCATGATGCCGTCGCCGGTGAACTTGTCGACCGTCCCGCCGTACCGCTCGACAACCGCGGCACAGCGATCAGCCAGATCCGCCATGATTTGCAGCAGCCGTTCCGCACCGACCGCGGAAGCGATTTCCATCGAGCCGACCACGTCGGCGAACAGGACCGTGACCTGCTTGTACTCGGGGTGGGCGTCGCCGTCTTGGACTGCCGAGCCGCAGCTGTGGCAAAACCGCGCGTCCTTGAAGGGCTCCGTGCCACACATCCGACACAGTGCTCCGGCCGTCATCCGACCTCCGCCAATTCGGGCCCCCGATCGCTGGGTGCTCTAAGGATATGTTGCCGCGGCCACAAGAGCATGTTTGATATCAGTGTCGGCGATTTTGACCTGCGGGGATGACGATCGGTAAGCTGCTCGGTTGGCGTGCGGTACGCCGGGGCCTCGGGTCAATGTCGGTCGCCGAGAATTAGCCCCACCGCGGACGCCTGACTGGCACCCGGCTCGACCCGGGATCCACACCCTCGTACAAGAGGCCTGAGAAGAGAAGGTAAGCGCTGTGCCCACTTACGCGCCAAAGGCGGGTGACACCACGCGGTCGTGGTACGTCATCGACGCCACGGACGTGGTGCTTGGCCGCCTTGCCGTCGCGGCAGCCAACCTGCTGCGCGGCAAGCACAAGCCGACGTTCGCCCCCAACGTCGACGGCGGTGACTTCGTCATCGTCATCAACGCCGAAAAGGTCGCCCTGTCCGGCGACAAGCTGCAGCAGAAGCTGGCCTACCGCCACTCGGGCTATCCCGGCGGCCTACACAGCCGCACCACCGGCGAGTTGCTGGACAAGCACCCGACCCGCGTCGTGGAGAAGGCGATCGTCGGCATGCTCCCCAAGAACAAGCTCAGCCGGCAGATCCAGCGCAAGCTCCGCGTCTACGCAGGTCCGGAGCACCCCCACACCGCTCAGCAGCCGGTTCCGTACGAGATCAAGCAGGTGGCCCAGTGACCGAGACAACCGAGGCGCTCGAAACCCCGGAGACCCCGGAGACCCCTGCGGCCCCCGAGGCCGAGGCTCCCGCCGCCCGCCCCGCCGAGGCGTTCGTCTTCGAGCGGCCCATCCAGACCGTCGGGCGCCGCAAGGAGGCCGTGGTGCGGGTGCGCATCGTGCCCGGCACCGGCAAGTTCGACCTCAACGGCCGCAGCCTGGAGGACTACTTCCCCAACAAGGTGCACCAGCAGCTCATCAAGGCCCCGCTGGTCACCGTCGACCGTGTGGAGAGCTTCGACGTCTTCGCCCTGCTGCACGGCGGCGGACCGTCGGGTCAGGCCGGCGCGCTGCGCCTGGGCATCGCCCGGGCGCTGATCCTGGCCTCGCCCGAGGACCGGCCCGCGCTGAAGAAGGCCGGCTTCCTCACCCGTGACCCGCGTGCCACCGAGCGCAAGAAGTACGGGCTGAAGAAGGCGCGCAAGGCGCCGCAGTACAGCAAGCGCTGATCAGCATCACTTTTCGGCCGCAAAACCGCATCGTGCGGCGTGTCTGCGCGCGTTCGTGCCTGGTTTCGGTCAGAAAAGAACGGGCACGTTAGGTGTCTGAGCGTCAACTGTGAGAGGTTTTACCGCATGGGTCGACTATTCGGCACCGACGGTGTTCGCGGGGTCGCCAATCGCGAGTTGACCGCCGAGCTGGCGTTGGCCCTGGGCGCCGCGGCGGCCCGGCGCCTGGCGAGTTCGGGCGGACCGGGCCGGCGGGTGGCCGTGATCGGTCGCGATCCGCGGGCCAGCGGCGAGATGCTGGAGGCCGCGGTGATCGCCGGGCTGACCAGCGAGGGCGTCGACGCGCTGCGGGTCGGGGTGCTTCCCACCCCCGCGGTGGCCTACCTGACCGGGGCCTACGACGCCGACTTCGGGGTGATGATCTCCGCGTCGCACAACCCGATGCCCGACAACGGCATCAAGATCTTCGGCCCCGGCGGTCACAAGCTGGACGACGCCACCGAAGACCAGATCGAAGAGCTGGTTGCGGCGGGACCGGGGCTGCGCCCCGTCGGCGCCGGGATCGGCCGGGTCGTCGACGCCGAGGATGCGGCAGACCGCTACCTGCGCCACCTGTCCAAGGCGAGCACGCTGCGCCTGGACGGCCTGACCGTGGTGGTCGACTGCGCCCACGGCGCGGCGTCGTCGGTGGCCCCGCGCGCCTACCGCGCGGCCGGGGCGCGGGTGATCGCCATCAACGCCGACCCCAACGGGCTCAACATCAACGACGGCTGCGGTTCGACGCACCTGGACGCGGTGAAGGCGGCGGTCGTCGACCACCGCGCCGACCTGGGCCTGGCCCACGACGGGGATGCCGACCGGTGCCTGGCCGTCGACGCCAACGGGGAGCTGGTCGACGGCGACCACATCATGGTCGTGCTCGCGCTGGCGATGCGGGACGCGGGCGAGCTGGCCTCCGAGACGCTGGTGACCACCGTGATGAGCAACCTCGGGCTGCACCTCGCCATGCGGTCGGCGGGCATAGCCGTCCGCACGACCGGCGTCGGCGACCGCTATGTGCTGGAGGAGCTGCGGTCCGGCGACTACAGCCTGGGCGGCGAACAGTCCGGGCACATCGTGATGCCCGCGGTGGGCTCCACCGGCGACGGCATCGTCACGGGACTGCGATTGATGAACCGCATGGCGCAGACCGGCGCCTCACTGGCCGACCTGGCCTCGGCGATGCGGGCGCTCCCGCAGGTGCTGATCAACGTCAAGGTGGCCGACAAGGCCACCGCAGCCGCGGCGCCCTCGGTGCAGACCGCTCTCGAGCAGGCCGAGGCGGAACTGGGTGACACGGGCCGAATCCTGTTGCGCCCCTCGGGAACCGAGCCGATGATCCGGGTCATGGTGGAGGCGCCCGAAGAGGATGTGGCGCAGCGGGTCGCCAGCCGGGTCGCCGAAGCTGTGAGCGGCGCGCGCTGATCCCTTAGCGGGGAACCCCGGCGCGCCATCAGGCGTCGGATTAGGCATGAGATTCGATAGCTCGGTAGTGCTCAACGTCGCTGACCGGATGGACGCGGCCGCCGATCTCCTCAACCGCGCGGTGGCAGATCACTTGGCGCGGTTGACTTTCGGCGGTGCTGTCGCCGGCCGGGCGCACACCGCGCGCGGCGACGCCCTGCGGGTGCAGCTGGAGCGACTGGCGGCCGAGGTGACGCGGTGGTCGCGCGCGGCGGCAGAGACGGCCGCGGCCCTGCGGGCGGGCGCCGAGAACTACGCCGACGCAGAGTTGTACGCCGCGGCGCGGATCGCCTGATCGTGGCCGACCGGTTGGACGTCGCCGAGCGCCTCGCCGAGGGCCACTCCGCCGTCGAGCACACCGAGGCTTACGTGCGGGCCTGCCACGCGCTCGGCTATCAACATCCCGGCCTGACGGCGCATCCCGCCCAGGTCCGCGAGTGGTACGACGGCGAGGAAGGCCTGGACCTCCGCGTGCTCGACAACGACTGCGCGGAATTGCGGGCCGCGGCCGCGGCGGTCATGGAGGCGCTCGGGCTGCAGCGGACGCAGCTTGCCGAGCTCGCCGGGGCATGGCTGGGGTCGGGCGGCGACTCCGCGGTTCGGTTCCTGGAGCGCCACTGTGACGCCGCGAGCGCGGTGGCCGCCGAGGTCCGCGCTGCGGCCCAGCGGTGCGAGTCGCTGCGCGACAACCTGTGGTACCTGGTCGATTCCAAGGTCGCGACGGCCATCGCCATCGACGAGGGCACGCGCGCGCAGCGGCCGGCGTGGTTGGCCGCGGCCGCCGCGGTCACGACGGGCGCGGGGGATCGGGTCGGCGCCGAGGAAGTGGTCCGTCAGGAGATAACCCCCTACGTGGACAACGAGATTCGCGACGACTGGCTGACCACGATGCGTTCGACGGCCGAGGGGGTGGACACGTCCTACGCCATGGTGATCGACCGGATGGCCGCCGCGCCCGCGGCGTGCTTCGAGGTGCCCGGCGATCTCGGGCCCGGCCGGCAGCCCCACCCGTCGAACCCGCCGGCCGCGCCCCCGCCGTCCGCGGCCGGCTCGTCGGGGCGGGCGGTCGCGCCGACCCCGCTTCCCGGGCCGCCGGCGGATCCCGTTGCGGCGCCGGCGTTGTCGACCACCCCACCGGCGTTGCCCGACCTGGGGGCGGCGTCGGCATTGCCCGCGGGTGAGGCGGGCGGCGGCCCGGGCGGGCTCGGCGGGCTCGGCGGGCTCGGCGCGCTGGCCAATCGGATCGTCGATGCGATGGGCTCGCTGCTGGGCCCGCCAGACGACCAGGCGGCCGTCGACGACGCGTTCGACGAAGGAGATCCGTTCCACGACCCGAAAGACGTTGCCGAGGAACATGACTCGGAAGAGGCCAGGCCGGTGCAGGAGGGTGAGCCGGTTGACGAGGCGGCGGCCCCGGCGGCAGCGGCGGCTCAGCCGGTCGACGCGCCGGTGCCGGCCGCCGCGCCCGCGCCAGTGCCGGCGCCGCCGCAGCCGGCACCGGCGCCGCCGGCAGCCGAGGTATCGACGCCGTGCGAGATTGCCGCGGACCAGCTTCCGCAGGCCGGGCAGTGACGGCTCAGGCGGGCCGCATCTCGAGTACGTCCTCGACGAAGCGCATGGCTTCGCCGGGGTCGGCCGCCAGGGGGTTGACCAACAGCGTCGTCACGCCGGACTCGGCGAAGGCGGCCAGGCGTTCGGCGACGTATCCGCGGGGGCCGACGAGCGACATCCCGCGCACCAACTCGTCGGGCACTAACGCGGTGGCCTCGCGCTTGCGGCCCGACAGGTACAGCTCCTGGATCCGGTCGGCGACTTCGCCGAAGCCGTAGCGCGTCGCCAGGTTGTGGTAGAAGTTGCGGCCCTTGGCGCCCATCCCGCCGAGGTAAAGGGCCAGCTGCGGCTTGCTCCACGCCAGCCGGTCTTCCACGTCGTCGCCGATCGCCAGCGACGCGTGCACCATGACGTCGAGCGGCCCCAGCGCCGGGTCGCGCTTGGCGGCGCCGGCGGCCAACGCGTCGCCCCACACCAGGTGGGCCTTGTCCGGAAGGTAGAAGACGGGCTGCCAGCCCTCGGCGATCTCGGCGGTGAGCTCGACGTTCTTCGGGCCCAGCGCCGCGATCGAGATTGGAATTCGTTCGCGCACAGGATGATTGATCAGCTGGAGGGCCTTTCCCAGCCCGGTTCCGCGGTCCGCGGGCAACGGGATCTGGTAGTGCTTGCCGGCGTATTGCACCCGCTCGCGGCGCCACACCTGCCGGCAGATCTCCACGATCTCGCGGGTGCGGCCCAGCGGCGCGTCGAACTCGACGCCGTGGAACCCCTCCATCACCTGTGGCCCCGAGGTGCCTATGCCGAGGCGAAATCGCCCGTCAGACACGAAGTCCAGGCCCGCGGCGGTCATCGCCAGCAGCGACGGCGTGCGGATGTAGATGGGCAACACCCCCGACGCCAGCTCGACGGTGTTGGTCTTGGCAGCCAGATACCCGAGCTGGCTGACGGCGTCGAAGGCATACGCCTCGGCCACCACCGCGACCTCGATGCCGGCCTTCTCGAGTTCGACGACGCGGTCGACGGCCTCGTGAAAGCCGCCCGAGTAATCCAGAGCGATCCCGATTCGCATCAACGACTCTTACCACGGGCGTCGCGGCGCGCGGGCCGCGGGCGCGGCCGGGCATTAGTGCATCTCGTGGATGACCAGCCACACCAGCAACGCCACAACAGCGGCGAGGAACAACGCCAGCAACGCGAGTCCGTACACCATCGCGAACCGTTCTCGGCGGTCGAGCTTGCCGGAGGCGTACTCGTCGACGACCAGGGCGCCCAAGCCAAGCCTCCCAACAAGGTTCAGCCATTCGTCCTCGGTGACCAGATGGGTGGGGCCCTGTATCGACGAACGCGCTACGTTGCGGCGCCAGGCGTATCGGAATTGCTTGCCGCTCCACGCCGAATCTCGCAGTGGCGCGGTCCCGATCCTCAGGGCGGGCGCACCGGGAACCTGCAGGAGTAGCAGGGACTGCGTGTACTCCTTCTTCGGGGGGCCTTCGGGGTCATCGGGCACCATGCGTGCGTATCTGGCCGGTGTCGCGTCGATCTGGGCGAGCCCACGCGAGGCAACGACCCGTTCGGCGCCATCGACGACCCCGATGGCGCCCTCGACGCCGAAGTCGAGGATCAGGGGCGGCGGTGGCGGCACCTCGTCCAAGGGGGAGGGGACCGGAATCAGCTCACAGCGGACGGGATTCACCGACCGAGCCGATCCGTCGTCGCCGAAAGCCCGATCCATGGGCGCACGCTAGCACCGACCAGGCGCTACCGATCCCTACCCGCGGCGCGCTACTTCAACAGCGCCACGACCTTCTCTTCGAGCGCGACCGGCTCGGCCTCGCGGTCCACCGGAACGGTCCGCGGCAGCTTCACGTCCGGATCGGCGAAGTCGCGATACTTCTTGTCGCCGCCCAGCGCGTAGAGCAGGTATCCGGTCAGCAGCGCCCGGACCGATCGCTGGGTGCGTCGGTGTGGGCCCGGCAGCCCGACCGCCTTCGTCAGTCGCCGACCCTCGATGAGCCCCCCGGGCTGGGCCTTGGCGACGATGCGCAGCGTGGCCGCCTCCCACGCGGCATCCAGCGCCAGGGCGTTGGAGTTCAACGACTTCGGGTCGCCCGGCGCGGTCAGGATCAGGCCCGGGACCTTCAGCGCCGCGGCGGGCTGCTCGGCCGGGGGACTGGTGACCGCCGGGAAGAGCGCCGCGACGGCCGCGGGCTTGTCGGGCATCCCGGCCGCGGCGAACACGGCGGCCGAGCCGCCGAAGCCGTGCCCCACCACGCCGAGCTTGGCGGGATGCACGCTGATGTTGCCGGGCCCCAGGCGCACGCCCGCCACGATGTCGAGGGCGGTACCGAGATCGAAGCCGAAGTTCAGCACGGAGGGCGCCAGCCCGCGCTGGGTGTCGGGGGCACCGGCCACGATGCCCCAGGAGGCGAGGTGCTCCAGCAGGCCCGAATAGCGAGCCGCGCCGGCCAGCCAATCATGGCCGAACGCGATGCCGGGCAGGTTGAGGCCGGCTTCGGGCGTGTAGACCACTCCTGGCAAACCGGCGAAGGCCAGGTCGCCGCGCAAAACCCGGTGCGGGCCACGGCGGCTGAGGGCTGCGACGAGCTTGCGGGTGCGGGCCACGCAGTCGACGTTAGCGCATGGCGTACTAGGCGATGACCTCGATCACGCCCACCCGCCACAGCACCGCGTAAAGCTGACGCAGTGGGATGCTCAGCAAATGCGCGGCCGCGTCCGCCAAGGGGTCGCCCCCGGCGCCGATCGGCGACCGGCGAGGCCGCTTCGGCGCCGGCTTGACGGCCGCTCGGGCCGCGGGCGGGCTGGTCGCCACGTCGTCGTACAGAACAGCGGTCATGGTTCCCTCCTGGAAGCTGTTACGCGGGCGAAAGATTCAAGAGTTGTCTTTATCTGAATGCGGAAGACGCCCGATATTCGATTTGCTTTTGCGTTCACAGATTGCGGAAAATGACGCGTCTCCGGATTAGCTGAACAGTCGTCATTCATGATCTGACGAGTGTCAGTGCCGTCCCTTTCCGCTGGCCCGATGCCATAGATTTCGCAGTTCGCATTACTCCCCGGTGGTTGCCAGTACTAGCCGATGTCGCGAAGCTTAAATGCACAGTTCGCTGCAGCAATGACGCGCCCGAAAACGTCGGCGATACATCAGGTGAAATGAGCTTCGGGTTTATGAATAAGGCATGAATTCAAATGAACCCGCGGTGACGTCGGGTGGTCGGGCCTGGCGTGGGATTCCGGTCCGCGTCGCCGGCCTGACGGCGGAGTGCCCGGGTTAGCCCCAGGTCAACCGCGTAAAAGCGGTTTGCCGGGATGCCTGCCGTACCCTAGTCAGAATGTGCGGGATCGTCGGCTACGTCGGGCAGCGCCCGGCCTGCGAGGTCGTCATGGACGCGCTGCGCCGGATGGAGTACCGCGGCTACGACTCGTCGGGAGTCGCGCTGGTCGACGGCCACGGCAAACTCACCGTGCGGCGACGTGCCGGCCGGCTGGCCAACCTGGAGGCGGCCATCGAGGAAGCGGCCGCGACGGCGCCGCAATCGCTGGCCGGCACCACCGGCCTGGGCCACACGCGCTGGGCCACCCACGGCCGGCCCACCGACCGCAACGCGCACCCGCACCGCGACGCCGCGGGCAAGATCGCGGTCGTCCACAACGGCATCATCGAGAACTTCCCGGCCCTGCGCCACGAGCTGGAGGCGGCCGGGGTCGAGTTCGCCAGCGACACCGACACCGAGGTCGCGGTGCACCTGGTGGCGCAGGCCTACCGAGATGGAGCGACTGCTGGTGATTTCACGGCCTCGGTGCTGGCGGTGCTGCGCCGGCTCGAGGGCCACTTCACCCTGGTGTTCGCCAACGCCGACGAGCCGGGCACCATCGTCGCCGCCCGCCGCTCCACCCCGCTGGTGATCGGCATCGGCGACGGCGAGATGTTCGTCGGCTCCGACGTGGCGGCGTTCATCGAACACACCCGCAACGCCGTCGAACTCGGGCAGGACCAGGCGGTGGTGATCACCGCGGACGGCTACCGCATCACCGATTTCCACGGCAACTCCGACGTCGAGTACCGCGAGTTTCATATCGACTGGGACCTGGCCGCGGCCGAAAAGGGCGGCTACCCCTACTTCATGCTCAAGGAGATCGCCGAGCAGCCCACCGCGGTCGCCGACACGCTGCTCGGGCACTTCGTCGACGGCCGGATCGTCCTGGACGAGCAGCGGCTCTCCGATCAGGAGCTCCGCGAGATCGACAAGGTCTTCGTGGTCGCCTGCGGCACTGCGTACCACTCGGGGCTGCTGGCCAAGTACGCGATCGAGCACTGGACCCGGCTGCCGGTCGAGGTCGAGCTGGCCAGTGAATTCCGCTACCGCGACCCGGTGCTGGACCGCAGCACCCTGGTCGTCGCCATCTCGCAGTCCGGGGAAACCGCCGACACCCTGGAGGCGGTCCGGCACGCCAAGGACCAGAAGGCCAAGGTGCTGGCGATCTGCAACACCAACGGCTCGCAAATCCCGCGCGAATGCGACGCCGTGCTCTACACCCGCGCCGGCCCCGAGATCGGCGTGGCATCGACGAAGACCTTCCTGGCGCAGATCGCCGCCAACTACCTGGTCGGCCTGGCGCTGGCGCAGGCGCGCGGCACCAAATACCCCGACGAGGTCCAGCGCGAGTACCGCGAGCTGGAGGCGATGCCCGACCTGGTGGCCCGGGTGCTCGCGACCATCGAGCCGGTCGCCGCGCTGGCGCATCAGTTCGCGCAATCGTCGACCGTGCTGTTCTTGGGCCGGCACGTCGGCTACCCGGTGGCGCTGGAGGGCGCGCTGAAGCTCAAGGAACTGGCCTACATGCACGCCGAGGGGTTCGCCGCCGGCGAGCTCAAGCACGGCCCGATCGCGCTGATCGAGGACGGCCTGCCGGTGATCGTCGTGATGCCCTCGCCCAAGGGTCAGGCCACGCTGCACTCCAAGCTGCTCTCCAACATCCGCGAGATCCAGACCCGCGGGGCGGTGACCATCGTCATCTCCGAGGAGGGCGACGACACCGTGCGCCCCTACGCCGATCACCTGATCGAAATCCCGTCGGTGTCAACCCTTCTGCAGCCGCTCTTGTCGACCATCCCGCTGCAGGTGTTCGCCGCGTCGGTCGCGCAGGCCCGCGGCTACGACGTCGACAAGCCGCGAAACTTGGCCAAGTCCGTCACCGTCGAATAGTCTCTCCGCGCGGACAATTCATCCGAGTGAAGGGGAGGCACGTTGTCGGCCGATGGTCCGTCGCCGCGGGGGAGACGCTTCGGAAGGGTCTTGATCATCGGCCTGGTGGTCCTCTTCGTTGCGACCTATGCGATTACGGTGGGGCTCTACTCCAAGTCCGGGTGCGGCTGCCCCCGTCAGGTCACCGAGGGCCAGCCGGCGCCCGACGGCACCACCGTGACAGTCGATCTGCAAGAGCTTCAGTCGGTGAAGGGCGGGCTGACCGGCAACGTCACCGTGTCGCCCGGGCCCGAGCTGTTGGATCCGCTGACGGGCGGCCTCAAGGAGGACCTCACTGTCGCCGTCCATTCGGCGGTGTCGCCCACCCGGCGGACCTGGTCGAAGGGCATGGTGCCGGGCGTGATTCCCGTCCCGCTGACCATCACCGGGGACCCGTCGGATTACCCGTTCGATCACTACCATTCGGGGCCGGTCACGGTCGACCTTCTGCACGGGGCCTCCCAAGTGCCGCAACGGGCGTCGGTGACGTTCGTCGACCGCCTTCCTGGTTGGCGCGTCGACATACCCGTCAGCGGCAAGTCGGACATCCCCGCGCCCTACCGGGTGGAGCTGCACCGGTCGCCGAGCACGGTGGCCTTCGCCGCCGTCATCGTCGCCATGCTGATCGCGCTCGCCTCGATAGGCCTCTTCGTCGGCGTGCAGACGGCGCTCGACCGGCGCAAATTCCAGCCGCCGATGACGACGTGGTATGCCGCGATGCTGTTTGCGGTTATGCCCCTGCGCAACGCTCTGCCCGACTCACCGCCCATCGGGTCGTGGATCGACGTGACCGTCACGCTGTGGGTGATCGTCGCGCTGGTGAACGCGATGCTGCTCTACATCTACTGCTGGTGGCGCCACCTGCGACCCGAGGCGTCTTAGCCGAAGTGTTACCGCGTCACGCCAGGCGTGCCAAAGTGGACCACGTGGCGAACGCATCGGTCGGGACACGGCTGCGGCGAATCTGGTTCGCGGTGTGGCGTTTCGTCGTCACCGCGCCGCTGACCTACACCTGGCTGGTGGTGCTGGCGATCACGACGATCATCCAGAACGAACTGCCCGGGCGGCAACTGCACTCCGTGCTGTTGCACCGCTCCACCAACATTCACGCGCTCGGCACCGACCCGCTCGACGTGCTGTTCTCCAGCCTGCTGTGGATCGACGGCAAGAACCTGGAACCGTACCTGCTGCTGTTCTCCCTTTTCCTCGCGCCGGCCGAACACTGGCTGGGCCAGCTGCGTTGGCTCACAATAGGATTGACCTCGCACATCCTGGCCACCTATATCAGCGAGGGCATCCTGTACTTCGCGATCGAGGAGCACGAGGCGCCGGAACGGCTGGTGCACGCCCGCGACATCGGGGTCAGCTATTTCCTGGTCGGCGTGATGGCGGTGCTGACCTATCACATCGCGCGGCCCTGGCGCTGGGGCTATCTCGGCGTGCTGCTGGTCATCTTCGGGTTCCCGTTGCTGACCATGACCCGCCACGGGGTGAACTTCACCGCGATCGGTCATTTCGCCGCGATCCTCATCGGGCTCTGCTTCTATCCGATGGCCCGCGAGCGCAAGCGCCCGCCGCTGAATCCGGCGAAAATCAGGGCGGCTTTCCGGCGAATCGGAACGCGCGAGGGCTAGGCGATGGGGCGGCAGGTACGCGCGCTCTACGGCGCGTCGCTGTCCCCCGACGCCACCGCGTTCGCCCACCTCGTCGACGACGGCGGCTATCCCCATGCGGTGCAGCGCTTCCTGCGCGGCCGCCGGGCCAGCTCGTCGCGCAACGTCGAACTCCCGGTCGAGGGCCCGGTCTCACGGGTGATCCACTCCGCGGACGGGCACTGGCTGGCCTGCGAGGTGGCCCCGGAGGGCTCCACCCGCCGGCAGATCTGGGTCGTCACCACCGATCCCGACGACCGGATGGCCTGGCGCATCGACCGCGAAGAGGCCGGCACCGCCGAGCTGATCGGGTGGGACGGCACCCGGGTGGCGGCGATCCTGACCGGTGAGGACGGGGTCGGGCAGTCCTGCCTGATCGATCCGGCCGACGGCAATTGCGTTGTGCTGGACCGCCGTTCCGGCGCCCGGCTCGTCGACGCGTGGGCCGGGGCGGCGCTGATCCGGGTCGGGCCGCGCGGCTACCAGGAAATGGTCATGCTGCACGGGGAGACCGAAATCGCCCTGTTGCCTTCAGATCCCGGCTCGGTGACGGCCAAGGGCGTCATCCTCGACGACCACCATCCGCGCCGCCTGCGCTACGGCCCGACCGGCGAGCTGACCAGGCTGTACCGTCCGGGCGCGGGCGGCGACGGGTACTTCCGGGCCTTGCTCATTAGCGACAACGGCTGCGAGCACGCCCGGCTGGTGGAGGTCACCGCCACCCTGGACGGGGTCAGCTACTTCGTGGTCGCCGAGCGGCCCGACTGCGATCTGGACGAGTTCGTCGTCAGCGACGACATGTCCACCGTCGCGTTGCTGTGGAACCTGCATGGCCGCAGCGAGTTACAGATCCTGCACTACACCGACTACTCGCTGGCCGAACCGATCCCGCTGCCCGGCGACGTCGCCGGCGAGCTGACCATCAGCGCCGGCGGCTCGATGGTGGCGATGACCGTGCAGGGCCCGGCGATGCCGCGAACCGTCGAGCTGTTCGACACCCGCATGCGGGCATGGCAACTCATCGACTCAGAACCCAGTCGCGGCCCGATCGCCTCGGGCTTGGCCGCCCGGCCGTCCCTGGAGACGATCACGGCACGCGACGGCCTGCAGCTGCCGTCCTGGCTATACCGGGCGACCGAAACCTGCTCAAGCGCTTTGGTTTACCTGCACGGCGGCCCGGAGGGCCAGGCCCGCCCCGACTACAGCGAGATCTTCCCCGAACTGCTGGACGCCGGGATCAGCGTGCTGACGCCGAACGTGCGCGGTTCCGGCGGGCTGGGCCGCAGCTTCGTGCACGCCGACAACAAGGGCAAGCGGTTCGCCGCCATCGACGACGTCGCCGACTGCGTGCGCTTCCTGGTGGACAACGGGCTGGCCGACCCGGGACGGATCGCGTGTGCGGGCTGGTCCTACGGCGGCTACCTGACGATGGCGGCCCTGACGTTTCACCCGGACCTGTTCGCGGCCGGCGTCACCATCTGCGGCATGAGCGATCTGACCACGTTCTACCGCCACACCGAGCCGTGGATCGCCGAGGCCGCCTACCCGGAGTACGGCCACCCTGTCAATGACCGCGAGCTGCTCGAGCGGCTCTCGCCGCTGCGCCGGGTCGACGCGCTGACCGCGCCGCTGCTGGTGGTGCACGGCGCGCACGACACCAACGTCCCGGTCAGCGAGTCGGAACAGATCGTCGACGCGTTGCGGCGCGCGGGCCGGCCGGTGCGCTACCTGTTGTTCGCCGACGACGGCCACGAGATCACCAAGCGCGAGAACCGCGCCGCCCTGGCCGAGGCGATGACCGCATGGCTGACCGAGGCGTTCGCCCGGCGCGCCTAGGGCATGGAATGCTTGCGTTGATGCGGCACTACTACTCCGTAGACGCCATCCGCGACGCCGAAGCGCCGCTGCTGGCCAGCCTCCCCGACGGCGCGCTGATGCGCCGCGCGGCCTTCGGGCTGGCCACCGAGATCATCGCCGAGCTGACCGCCCGCGCGGGTGGCGTCGCCGGCCGGCGGGTGTGCGCGGTCGTCGGCTCGGGCGACAACGGCGGCGACGCGCTGTGGGCGGCGACCTTCATGCGCCGCCGCGGGGCGGCCGCCGACGCGGTACTGCTCAACCCGGAGCGCACCCACCGCAAGGGGCTGGCGGCGTTCCGCAAGGCCGGCGGCCGTGTCGTCGAAAGGGTTTCGCCCGCAACCGATCTCGTGATCGACGGCGTCGTGGGCATCTCCGGCTCCGGCCCGCTGCGACCGGCGGCGGCCGAGGTGTTCGCGGCCGCCGCGGGAATCCCGGTGGTCGCCGTCGACATCCCCAGCGGCATCGACGTGGCCACCGGCGCGATCACCGGCCCCGCGGTACACGCGGCGCTGACCGTCACCTTCGGTGGGCTCAAACCCGTGCACGCGCTGGCCGACTGCGGGCGGGTCAAGCTGATCGATATCGGCCTCGACCTGCCCGAGACCGACCTGCTGGGTTTCGAGGCCGCCGACGTCGCGGCCCGCTGGCCGGTGCCCGGGCCGCACGACGACAAGTACACCCAGGGGGTGACGGGCGTGATGGCCGGCTCGTCGACCTACCCCGGCGCCGCCGTCCTGTGCACCGGCGCCGCCGTCGCCGCCACCTCCGGCATGGTCCGCTACGCGGGCAGCGCGCACACACAGGTGCTGGCGCACTGGCCCGAGGTGATCGCGTCGCCCACCCCGGCCGCGGCCGGGCGGGTGCAGGCGTGGGTGGTCGGGCCGGGCTTGGGCACCGACGAAACCGGGGCCGCGGCGCTGTGGTTCGCGCTGGAGAGCGACCTTCCGGTGATCGTCGACGCCGACGCGCTGACCATCCTGGCGGCCCACCCCGAGCTCGTCATGAGCCGCGCCGCGCCCACGGTGCTGACCCCGCACGCCGGTGAATTCGCCCGGCTGGCGGGCACGCCGCCCGGCGACGACCGGGTGGCCGCGTGTCGCAAACTGGCCGACACGTTCGGCGCCACCGTGCTGCTCAAGGGCAACGTCACGATCATCGCCGACCCAGGCGGACCGGTCTATCTCAATCCTGCCGGGCAGTCCTGGGCGGCCACGGCCGGTTCCGGAGACGTGCTCTCGGGGATGATCGGCGCGCTGCTGGCGTCCGGTTTGCCGGCGGCCGAGGCCGCCGCGGCCGCGGCGTTCGTGCACGCGCGCGCGGCCGCGCTCTCGGCCGCCGACCCGGGTCCGGGCGAGGCGCCGACGTCGTCGTCGCGCATGGTCCCACACATCAGGGCGGCGCTGGCCGCACTGTAGCCGTCACCGAGAAAGGACTCCCGCTTTGGCCAGACGAGACCGCTGGGTGCCGTCACATTCGATCGCGCCCGCCTACACCACCCGCTTGTTCACCGCCCCAATCCCCGCGCTCCGGCTCCCCGAGGAGTCCATGGATCCCGAGGCCGCGTACCGCTTCATCCACGACGAGCTCATGCTCGACGGCAGCTCGCGGCTGAACCTGGCCACTTTCGTCACCACCTGGATGGATCCCGAGGCCGGGAAGCTGATGGCCGAGACGTTCGACAAGAACATGATCGACAAGGACGAGTACCCGGCCACGGCGGCCATCGAGCAGCGCTGCGTCTGCATGGTGGCCGACCTTTTCCACGCCGAGGACCTGCGCGACGACGACCCGAACAGCGGGATCGGGGTATCCACCATCGGGTCCAGCGAGGCGGTGATGCTGGGCGGGCTGGCGCTGAAGTGGCGCTGGCGGGCCAAGGTCGGAAAGGGTTGGGAGAAGCGCACTCCCAACCTGGTGATGGGCTCGAACGTCCAGGTGGTGTGGGAGAAGTTCTGCCGCTACTTCGACGTCGAGCCGCGCTACCTGCCGATGGAGGAGGGGCGCTACGTCATCACCCCCGAGCAAGTCGTCGACGCCGTCGATGAAGACACCATCGGGGTGGTGGCGATCCTGGGCACCACCTACACCGGTGAGCTCGAGCCGATCGCGCAGATCTGTGCGGCGCTGGACAAGCTGGCGGGCGGCGGAGGCGTGGACGTCCCCGTGCACGTCGACGCCGCGAGCGGCGGCTTCGTCGTACCCTTCCTGCACCCGGAGCTGGAGTGGGACTTCCGGCTGCCGCGGGTCGTGTCGATCAACGTCAGCGGCCACAAGTACGGGCTGACCTACCCCGGCATCGGGTTCGTGGTGTGGCGCAGCGCCGAGCACCTGCCCGACGAGCTGGTCTTCCGGGTCAACTATCTCGGCGGAGACATGCCGACGTTCACCCTGAACTTCTCCCGGCCGGGCAACCAGGTCGTTGGCCAGTACTACAACTTCCTGCGGCTGGGCCGCGAGGGATACACCAAGGTCATGCACAGCCTTTCGTCGACCGCGCGCTGGCTCGGCGAGCAGCTGCGAGAGGGGGAGCACTGCGAGCTGATCTCGGACGGCTCGGCGATCCCGGTCGTTGCGTTCCGGCTGGCGAAGGACCGCGGTTACACCGAGTTCGACGTCTCGCACGAGCTACGGGGGTACGGCTGGCAGGTGCCCGCGTACACCATGCCCGAAAACGCCACCGACGTGTCGGTGCTGCGCATCGTGGTGCGCGAGGGGCTGTCCGCCGACCTGGCCCGAACCTTGCACGACGATGCGCGCGCCGCCCTGGCGTCGCTGGACAAGGTCAAGCCGGGCGGGCACTACGACGCCCAGCATTTCGCCCACTGAGCCTCTCTGCTTGTCACATCCGTCACATTGTCCCCGGCGCGGGAGGGATGTCTCTTTGTGCCCGCCTCAGAGCGACAGCCCGGATGCGGTGGCGATTTGTCGCGGTGAGGCGGGCGCATCGTGGGCCGCCCCGAACGGGTGACCGCCGTGCCGGCTGAGGGCGAGGCGCGCTTCTCCCCGAAGGGGTCTGGGACAATGGGGGCCATGAAAGGGCCCGCCGCCGTTACGCCGATCTCCCTGACGCCCGGGGTCCTCGCCGAGGCCGTGGTGGACCTGGGCGCCATCGCGCACAACGTGCGGGTGCTGCGCGAGCACGCCGGTGGCGCGGGGGTGATGGCCGTGGTCAAGGCCGACGGCTACGGCCACGGCGCGACTCGGGTCGCCCGCGCGGCACTGGCCGCCGGGGCGGCCGAGCTGGGGGTCGCCACCGTCGACGAGGCGCTGGCGCTGCGCGCCGACGGGATCACCGCGCCGGTGCTGGCGTGGCTGCACCCGCCCGGCATCGACTTCGGCCCCGCGCTGCTGGCCGACGTGGAGATCGCCGTGTCCTCGGTGCGTCAGCTCGACGAGGTGACCGACGCGGTGCGCCGCACGGGACGAACGGCGACGGTGACCGTCAAGGTCGACACCGGGCTGAACCGCAACGGCGTCGCCCCGGCGAACTACCCGGCGATGCTGACCGCGCTGCGCCAGGCCGTCGCCGAGGACGCCATCCGGCTGCGCGGGTTGATGTCGCACATGGTGTTCGCCGACCAGCCCGAGAACCCCATCAACGACGTTCAGGCCCAACGGTTTTCCCACATGCTGGCGCAGGCGCGCACCGAGGGCCTGCGGTTCGAGGTTGCGCACCTGGCCAATTCGTCGGCCACGATGTCGCGCCCCGATCTGGCCTTCGACCTGGTGCGTCCCGGCATCGCGGTTTACGGGCTGAGCCCGGTGCCCCAGCTCGGTGACATGGGGTTGGTCCCGGCGATGACGGTGAAATGCGCTGTCGCGCTGGTTAAATCGATTCGCGCCGGCGACAGCGTGTCCTACGGGCACACCTGGACCGCGCAACGCGACACCAACCTGGCGCTGATGCCGATCGGGTACGCCGACGGCGTGTTCCGCTCGCTGGGTGGGCGCCTGGAGGTGCTGATCAACGGCAGGCGACGCCCCGGTGCGGGACGCATCTGCATGGACCAGTTCGTCGTCGACCTCGGTCCCGGGCCGCTCGACGTGGCCGAGGGCGACGAGGCGATCCTGTTCGGGCCGGGCACCCGGGGCGAGCCCACCGCACAAGAGTGGGCAGACCTGCTCGGCACCATCCACTACGAAGTGGTCACCAGCCCGCGGGGACGGATCACCAGGACCTATCGCGAGGCCGAAACCATTGAGCCCTGACAAAACCCGCAGGCGCCACGGGGGCAGAGCCTGGCTTGCGGGAGGGGCCGGGGTGACCGCCGTCGCCACCATCGTCGGAGCCTCCGCCCGCCGCTCGATGACCCAGCGCGCGACCCTGCTCGAAGACCCTTACGCCGACGAGGATTTCGACACGATCGACAACGACCGCGCCTACGTGGTGACCACGCCCGACGGGGTCCCGTTGGCGGTCCGCGAGGCCGGCCCGCGCGACGCGCCGGTGACCATGGTCTTCGTCCACGGATTCTGCCTGCGCATGGGCGCCTTCCATTTCCAGCGCACCCGGCTGCCGAATCGGTTGGCCCCGCCCGTCCGAATGGTGTTCTACGACCAGCGCGGCCACGGGCGATCCGGCGCCGGCGCGCCCGAAACCTACAACCTCACCCAACTGGGTGAGGACCTGGATACCGTGCTGAGGGCCGTGGCCCCCAGCGGGGTGGTGGTGCTGGTCGGCCACTCGATGGGCGGCATGACGGTGTTGTCGCACGCACGCCAGTTCCCCGGCCAGTACGGCAAGCGGATCGTCGGCGCCGCGATCATCTCCTCCGCGGCGGAGGGCGTGACGCGATCGCCGCTGGGCGAGATCCTGAAAAACCCTGCGCTGGACGCATTTCGATTCACCGCCCGCTCCGCGCCCAAGCTGATGCACCGCGGCCGCAACGTGTCCCGGTCGCTGATCGGCCCGATCCTGCGCGCCGCCTCCTACAGCGACCTGCAGGTCAGCCGCAGCCTGGACGCGTTCTCCCAGCGGATGATGAACGGCACCCCGATCGACACCATGGTTGGCTTTCTGGATGCCCTGGAAAAACACGACGAGACCGCCGGGCTGTGGACGTTGCTCAAGGTGCCGACCCTGATCGCGTGCGGCGACCATGACCTTCTCACCCCGGACGAATACTCGCGGAAGATGGCGGCCTCGCTGCCGCGCTCCGAGCTGGTCATCGTCTCCGGGGCCAGCCACCTGGCGCTGCTGGACAAGCCCGAGGCAATCAACGACGGGCTGGTCCGGCTCGTCCACCGGGCCGTCCCGGGCGAGATGGCGCTGCGGTACCGGCGACTGCGGGAAAGGTTGCGGCGCAATGGCTGATCGCGTCGACGGGCAGGGCACGGCCACCTGCGAGCGCGTCGAGGACACCGTCGCGCTGGGCTCGCGGCTGGGTCGGCAGCTGCGCGCGGGCGACGTGGTGGTGCTCTCCGGTCCACTCGGTGCGGGAAAAACGGTGCTGGCCAAGGGGATTGCGGCGGCGATGGACGTCGACGGCCCGGTCACGTCGCCGTCGTACGTGCTGGCGCGCGTGCACCCGCCGCGGCGACCGGGCGCGCCGGCGATGATTCACGTCGACATGTACCGGCTCCTCGATCAGGGCCGCGCCGACCTGCTCGGGGAACTCGACTCGCTGGACCTCGACACCGATCTCGACGACGCGGTCGTCGTGGTCGAGTGGGGCGAGGGCCTGGCCGAACGGCTTTCGGAGCGGCACCTCGACGTCCGGCTGGAGCGGGTCAGCCACTCCGACGTGCGGATCGCGACCTGGGAGTGGGGGCGCTCGTGAACGTGCTTGCGCTCGACACCGCCACCCCCGCCGTGACGGCGGGCGTCGTACGACTCGAGGACCTGACGGTCCTGGCCGAGCGGGTCACCCACGACGCCCGCGCGCACGCCGAGCGGCTGACCCCGAACGCGCTGGCCGCCCTCGCCGACGCCGGGCTGACCATGGCCGACCTCGACGCCGTCGTGGTGGGCTGCGGACCCGGCCCGTTCACCGGCCTGCGGGCCGGGATGGCGACCGCCGCCGCATACGGGCACGCGCTGGGCATCCCGGTGCGCGGGGTGTGCAGCCTGGACGCCATCGGGGTGCGCACCACCGGCGACGTACTGGTGGTCACCGACGCCCGCCGCCGCGAGGTCTACTGGGCCCGGTATCGCGACGGGTTCCGCATGGCGGGTCCGGGGGTCAGCGCCCCAGCCGACGTCGACCCCGGCACCGCCGTTGCGGTCGCCGGCTCGCCCGAGCACGCCGCCCTATTCGGCCTGCCGGTCTGCGGGCCGGTGCACCCGACGCCGGTCGGCCTGGTCGCGGCGGTACCCGACTGGTCCGAGCGCCCACTGCCGCTCGTCGCGCTGTACCTGCGCCGCCCCGACGCCAAGCCCCTGGCGGCACCCCGATGACCGCGTGCAGCGAGCCCGTGACCATCGGCGCGTTGACACCCGCCGACGCCGAGCGCTGCGCCGAGCTGGAGGCCTTGCTGTTCCACGGCGACGACCCCTGGCCCGCGGTGGCGTTCAACCGCGAGCTCGCCGCCAAGCACAACCACTACGCGGCCGCCCGGGTCAGCGACATCCTGGTCGGCTACGCCGGCATCTCGCGATTGGGCCGCGTCCCGCCCTTCGAGTACGAGGTGCACACCATCGGGGTGGATCCGGCCTATCAGGGCCGGGGCATCGGCCGGCGGCTGCTCGACGACCTGCTCGATTTCGCCGGCGGCGGCGTCGTCTACCTGGAGGTCCGCACCGACAACGAGGCGGCGATCGGCCTGTACCGCAGCGCGGGATTCACGCAGATCGGCCTGCGCAAACGCTACTACCGGGTCAGCGGCGCCGACGCCTACACGATGCGGCGGGAGGCGCTCACATGATCATCCTGGCGATCGAAACCTCCTGCGACGAAACGGGAGTCGGGATCGCGCGCCTCGACGAGGACGGCGCCGTGACCCTGCTCGCCGACGAGGTGGCGTCCAGCGTCGACGAACACGTCCGCTTCGGCGGCGTCGTCCCCGAGATCGCCTCGCGCGCGCACCTGGAGGCGCTCGGCCCGGCCATGCGCCGCGCGCTGGCGACGGCGGGGCTCGACAAGCCCGACGTCGTTGCGGCCACCATCGGGCCCGGGCTGGCCGGCGCCCTGCTGGTGGGAGTGGCTGCGGCCAAGGCGTATTCGGCCGCCTGGGGGGTGCCGTTCTACGCCGTGAACCACCTGGGCGGGCACCTGGCCGCCGACGTCTACGAACACGGACCGCTGCCCGAATGCGTGGCGCTGCTGGTGTCGGGCGGGCACACGCACCTGCTGCACGTACGCTCCCTCGGCGAGCCGATCGTCGAACTGGGCAGCACGGTCGACGACGCCGCCGGCGAGGCCTACGACAAGGTGGCGCGGCTGCTGGGGCTGGGCTACCCGGGCGGCAAGGTGCTCGACGAGCTGGCCCGCACCGGCGATCCCGACGCCATCCCGTTCCCGCGCGGCATGACCGGTCCCCGCGACGACCCCTACGCGTTCAGCTTCTCCGGGCTCAAGACCGCCGTCGCGCGCTACGTGGAAAGCCACCCCGACGCGACCACCGCCAACGTCGCCGCCGGGTTCCAGGAGGCCGTCGCCGACGTGCTCACGGGAAAGGCGGTGCGCGCGGCGAGCGAACTCGGCGTCTCGACGCTGCTGATCGCGGGGGGAGTGGCCGCGAACTCGCGCTTGCGGGAGCTGGCCACCCAGCGCGGCGCGGCGGCCGGCCTCACGCTGCGCATCCCCCGGCCCCGGCTGTGCACCGACAACGGGGCGATGATCGCCGCCTTCGCCGCGCACCTGGTGGCGGCCGGCGCCGCGCCGTCGCCGCTGGACGTCCCCACCGACCCCGGCCTGCCGGTGGTAAAAGCCCAGGTGGGCTGACGTTCGCTCAACGCGGACACGCCGGGAGGCGAGAAGCAACACGGCGCCCTTGAGTGCTAGCACTCGCATGTATAGAGTGCTAGGTGGCAATCGGCCAAGCCCCTGTGTCGGCACCCGCGACGACGGCGCGAGGGCACGGATGGATGCTGGGTCAACTGATAATCCGGCCGGGGCGAACGCCCCGGACCCGGATCTACACATGTCCGGGGCGAAGGCTCCGGCCCGATCTAACTAGTGGAGGGCTCCAATCGTGGCGAAGGTGAACATCAAGCCACTCGAGGACAAGATTCTCGTGCAGGCCAACGAGGCCGAGACCACGACCGCGTCCGGTCTGGTCATTCCTGACACCGCCAAGGAGAAGCCGCAGGAAGGCACCGTCGTCGCAGTCGGCCCGGGCCGGTGGGACGAGGACGGCGAGAAGCGGATCCCGCTGGACGTCTCGGAGGGTGACACCGTCATCTACAGCAAGTACGGCGGCACCGAGATCAAGTACAACGGCGAGGAGTACCTGATCCTGTCCGCGCGCGACGTGCTGGCTGTCGTATCCAAGTAAGGACCGTGTTCCGCCCCGGCGATCCCCGCGCATCCCGCGGGTGATTTCCGGGGCGGCATGCGTTGTGAAGGAGCCTGATGAGCAAAATTATTGAGTACGACGAAACCGCGCGCCGCGCCATGGAGGCCGGCGTGAACAAGCTCGCCGACGCCGTCCGGGTGACGCTGGGGCCGCGCGGCCGGCACGTGGTGCTGGCCAAGGCATTCGGCGGACCCGCGGTCACGAACGACGGTGTCACCGTCGCGCGGGAGATCGACCTCGAGGACCCGTTCGAGAACCTGGGTGCCCAGCTGGTGAAGTCGGTGGCCACCAAGACCAACGACGTCGCGGGCGACGGCACCACCACCGCGACCGTGCTGGCGCAGGCGCTGGTCAAGGACGGACTGCGCATGGTCGCCGCCGGTGCCAACCCGATCGCGCTGGGCGTCGGGATCGGCAAGGCCGGCGACGCGGTGTCCGAGGCGCTGCTGGCGGAGGCCACCCCGGTCTCCGGCAAGGAGGGGATCGCGCAGGTGGCGACCGTGTCGTCGCGCGACCCGCACATCGGCGAGCTGGTTGGCGAGGCGATGACCAAGGTCGGCGCCGACGGCGTTGTCAGCGTCGAGGAATCCTCCACCCTTAACACCGAGCTGGAGTTCACCGAGGGCGTCGGCTTCGACAAGGGCTTCCTGTCGGCGTATTTCGTCACGGACTTCGACTCGCAGGAGGCCGTGCTCGACGACCCGCTGATCCTGCTGCACCAGGAGAAGATCAGCTCGCTGCCCGACCTGCTGCCGATGCTGGAGAAGGTCGCCGAATCGGGCAAGCCGCTGCTGATCGTCGCCGAGGACATCGAGGGCGAGGCCCTGGCGACGCTGGTCGTGAACTCGATCCGCAAGACGCTGAAGGCCGTTGCGGTCAAGGCGCCGTTCTTCGGTGACCGCCGCAAGGCGTTCCTCGAGGACCTGGCGGTGGTCACGGGCGGGCAGGTGATCAACCCCGACGCCGGCCTGCTGCTGCGCGAGGTCGGCGCCGAGGTGCTGGGCTCGGCCCGCCGCGTGGTCGTCAGCAAGGACGACACGATCATCGTCGAGGGCGGCGGCTCCAAGGAGGCGGTCGCGAACCGCGTCAAGCAGTTGCGCGCCGAGATCGAGAAGAGCGACTCCGACTGGGATCGCGAGAAGCTGCAGGAGCGGCTGGCCAAGCTGGCCGGCGGCGTGGCCGTCATCAAGGTCGGTGCTGCCACCGAGACGGCGCTCAAGGAGCGTAAGGAAAGCGTCGAGGACGCCGTCGCGGCCGCCAAGGCCGCCGTCGAGGAGGGCATCGTCGCGGGTGGCGGAACGGCGCTCATCCACGCCCGAAAGGCGTTGCAGGAGCTGCGCGCAACCCTCAGCGGCGACGAGGCGCTCGGCGTCGACGTGTTCTCCGCGGCGCTGGCGGCGCCCCTGTACTGGATCGCCACCAACGCCGGGCTGGACGGCTCGGTCGCGGTGAACAAGGTCAGCGAGCTGCCCGTCGGGCAGGGCCTGAACGCCGAGACGCTGGAATACGGCGACCTGCTCGGCGCCGGCGTGATCGACCCCGTCAAGGTGACCCGGTCGGCCGTCGTCAACGCGGCGTCGGTGGCCCGGATGGTGCTCACCACCGAGACGGCGGTGGTCGAGAAGCCCGCCGAGGCCGAGGACGACCACGGCCACGGTCATCACCACCACTAGGTAGCGCTACACAGAACACCCCCGGCCCGACAGGGCCGGGGGTGTTTCCGTGTGTTTCGAGGTGGTGGGGATACGTGCGCACGGGATCTGAGCTGCTGCGCGACGTCTCGACGCGCGTTAGTGGAGCTCTCATGTCGGAGGTGGCGGATAGCGTGTGGTCTGCTCTCGCGTTAGCGCGTCGCTGCGTTCGCGAACCACCGGACAATCTCCCGCGAGTTCGACAGACAGGATGGATGAGGCATGGCCAGCATCGAACCCACCGAAACCCAGATGGCTGCACTACTATCGGCCGCGGCTGAAAGCGATGCGCCCGTCGTCATGGTCAACCTGCTGCAGTTCGGACCCGGTGGCGACAAGAGCTATCACCGCTATGCCGAAGAGGTCAAACCATTCCTCGAATCGGTGGGAGCCACCGTGCTGTATGCGGGAGACGCGAGCCATGTCGTGGTCGGTGATATCGACAAGCCGTGGTGGGACGCGATCCTCGTGGTCCGATACCCGTCACGTGCAGCCTTCCTAGCTATGGCAGGCAACTCCGACTACCACGAGAAGGCCAACGCGCACAGGGTGGCGGCGCTGGAAAGCACCCATCTGATCGCCACCGACCCGTGGAAGGTCAGCCGCTGACGAATCGCGGCGCAACGTGGCTGTAATTCGCTACCACCGAGACGGCGGTGGTCGAGAAGCCCGCCGAGGCCGAGGACGACTACGGCCACGGTCACCACCACCACTAGGTCAAGCGGTTAACGAGGCACCCCCGGTCACCGCGGCCGGGGGCGTTTTCGTTCTGAGCGGCCCGGCAGCAAGACGGGGTGGCAGCGGTGGCCCCTCGGTGGGAGCATTCGCTGATGGAGGCGAACGACCCCGAGCAACGCATCGCCGAGCTTGAGCGGCAACTTGCCGAGCAGCAGGGCGCTACAGAGCCGCGCCGTTTCGTGGCGACCAGTCCCCGGATGCAGACATGGCTCTACGTTTGCATTTACGCGGCGTGGGCTGCACTCGCGGCCGTGTTCGCAGTGATGTTCGCGGTTCGTTCCGCGTTCGCGATTGGCTGGGTGGTTATCGGCGTCATTGCTATCGGACTAGCCCTTTTCGGTGTCGTCGGCGTTCGGCGATGGGGTTGGAACAAAAGGATTCCGATTTACCTCACCAGCGATGCCCTGACGGTCAAAGACAGGACAGGCGAGGCCTTTTCATTCAAGGACGCGAAGCTGGGCCTGTTCACCGTTGGGCAGTCCATCACGTTGTCGGGTACGGCGCTTCACCTGCAATCCGGTCCGCACCGCTTTGTTCTCGGGGGACGAGACCATCGCCTCAGCACTGCAACACCACTGCGAGCCCCGCTCGCCAACACAGTCGACGGGTGGTTGCCGGCGGCCGACTTCGATGAGGTCCTCAACATGGTCGCCCGCCGCTCTGGGCTGGATGTCCGCGGGCCTGCTCCAGGCGAGCCGCTTCGCTGTCTGCTGTATCCGTCCGAACCGATGGGGCCGCGCGTAATCGGACGAAAACCACCAGCCCCGCGTCCCCCGCTTCTCCTTGAGGTGGGCAAAGATGCGGTCCGGGTGTTCGACCCGAACACCAACGCACTCATTGCCTCGGCTTCACAGGCTCAGGTGACGGCGACACCGGCAAATTACCGGCAGGTCGATGACACGTCGACGCGGAACGTGCCGCTCCTGGTCGTGAGCATTCCGGACTTGCAAACCCTGACCATCCGATGTCGCGGTAGGTGGCGTGGCCAGGTGCCAAAGCAAAAGACGGGACCCGATTTTAGGGTCACCGACGCGGATTCGCGGGCGCTCGTCGAGGAATTCGGCTTGACCGCGAACCTGGACGGTTAGGTAGCTGGGACTGACCCACCGGGTGCTCACGCCCTGAAGGGCAAGTCGAAGCCCCTTCGCCGGCGGGGATGGTTGACGCGGCTGCCGTACGAGGTGCAGTGTGATACTCGTCATATGACCACTGGTCATACCGGGCGGAGAGGCGAGAACTCATGACCACCAGGGACAAGTACACGGACGTACCCGAGCCCTACTCGTGGACGGTCCCCAGTGCCGGCGATGCGCGCTTCACCTGGGAGTACGACGAGGGTCGGGCCCGGCTCCTCTCTCTGTACCAAAAGGGAAAGGACAAACAGTGGGATGCGCAGTCGCGCATCGACTGGGCGCAAGACGTCGACCCCGACAACCCGGTCGGGCTGCCGGACGAGTTCCATCCGCTGTTCGGCAGCCCGGTGTGGGAAGCCGCAGACGAATCGCGTCGCGCGGAGATGCGCCGGCATTCCCAGGCCTGGCAGTTCTCCCAGTTCCTGCACGGCGAGCAGGGGGCGATGGTGTGCGCGGCCAAGATCGTCGAGGTCGTCCCTGACTTGGACGCGAAGTTCTACGCGGCCACCCAGACCATGGACGAGGCCCGGCACGTGGAGACGTTCTCGCGGTTCCTGCAGGAGAAGGTCGGTCTCGTCTACCCGATCAACAAGAACCTGACCCAATTGCTGGACGACACCCTGCGCGACTCGCGTTGGGACATGCCGTATCTCGGCATGCAGGTCCTCATCGAAGGGCTCGCACTCGCCGCCTTCGGGACGCTGCGCGACTTGGCGCCGCCGGACTCGCTGGCCAAGCAGGTGCTGGCATACGTCATGCAGGACGAGGCCCGGCACGTGGCCTTCGGCCGAATCTCGTTGAAGGACTACTACTCCGCGCTGACCGAAGCCGAGCGCGATGAGCGTGAAGAGTTCGTTGTCGACGCCTGCTACCTGATGCGCGACCGGTTCCGCGGCGAGGAGGTTTTCGAAACCCTCGGCCTCGACGTCAAGGCGTGTGCCGAGTGGGTCGACACGTCGCCGCTGATGATCCAGTTCCGCTCCCACCTGTTCAGCCGGATCGTGCCGATCGTCAAGGACATCGGGTTGTGGGGCGACAAGGTGCAGAAGGCCTTCACGGAGATGGGCGTCCTCGACCTGGCGGGCTCCAACATCGAGGCGCTGATGAAAGCCGACGAGGATCAGGCCTATGCGCTGGACAAGGCACACGCCGAGATGGCCGACCGGGCGCTCGAAGTGGACGAGGTGATCGCGGCGGGCGCGAGCTAACCCAACTAGCGCGGAGGAAGGCTGGGCGGGGTCGTCCAGGTGTAGCTCGGCGTGGTCGTGACGGTCGGGGTGCTGGTGACGGTGACGGTGCTCGTGCTGGTGCTGGTGGACGGCGGGGGCACGGCGGTCGTCACCGTGGTGACGGTGGTGGTCTCCGTGGTCGACGACGTCGTCGTCGCGGCGGCCGCGGTGATGACGCCGCAGGCCAGCCGCTTACCAGAATCACCGCTGGACGTGCCGCCGAGATTGTCGGCGGCCTGGTGGATGACCAGCGCGGTGCCCGAGCTGTTTCTCAGGTCCGCGGCGGTGAACGAGTTCGTGGTGGTGACGAGCTTCGCCGAGCCGTCGGAGCGCACTTGC
Source organism: Mycobacterium sp. E796 (assembly GCF_001672815.1). Classification (GTDB taxonomy): domain Bacteria; phylum Actinomycetota; class Actinomycetes; order Mycobacteriales; family Mycobacteriaceae; genus Mycobacterium. The sequence continues at coordinate 30,106 of NZ_LZKK01000350.1, forward strand.
AGCGCGGTCAGGTCGCCGCTAGCCGGATAGCCCGTGTGGCCCGGCGCCTGATACACGCTCCCGGCGGAGCTGAAGTCCCCGCCCTCGCACTTGCCCACCGCGTGGATTTGCAGCCCGTGGAAGCCCTGGGTCAGGACCTGGTTCGGGCCGGCCTCCACGGTCACCGTGGCGTAGCCGCTGGTGAAATCGATGGTGGCGTTGGCGACCTGGGTGCCGTCGGCGCTCTTCAACTGGGTGGTCATCCTCTCCGCGCCGGCCGACGCGCTCGAGGACGGTGACGTGGTGGACTGGTTGCCGCCCTGGTTTGCGCATGCGCCCAGCGGCGCGATGGTCGCGGTGAGCGCCGCGACCGCAAATGCCACTTCCCGTTTCATGGGCTGGGCCTACCCCGATGAGCAAATATCAAACGCCGAAAAAGATATGAGAGGTATGTGAGCAGGGTCGCGGCCGATGCTCCTCGCGCTCGCGGTGTGCGAGCGTGGGTTGGGTGGTCTCCGAACCGCAATTGGCGGAAGCGCTCAGGCAGGCGTCGAGCTACCTCTGGATAGCCGACGTGGCCCGCACGCGGAATCTGCCCATGATCCAGTCTCTCTACAGCTTTGCCGCCCGGCAGATGGTCGCGTACACCGAAGACGGCCAAGAGTGGCACCTGCGGGCCGCCATCGCCGCCGCACACGATGCCACCGCCATGCACAACCTGCTTACCGGCCGCGTTCCGCGCACGCCGGGCGCGCTGGGCGCGCCGACGAACCTCTGAAGGGCTACCCGCCCAGCGCGCTGAGCAGCGCCTTACGCCCGCGAACGCGGAGCCGGTGGATGCTCGATTCACGCAGCTCGACGATGCGCTCGATCATCCGGTTTCCCAGCGCCTCGAGCAGGACTGCATTCAAATCGATTGGGGCCGGGCATAAGTCGCGCTCTTCCTCGCTGGCGTGGGCGTCCAGCACGGTGACGAACGAGTGGCCTGCGGCGCGCGGCCCACTCCTAAGACACGGACTGCGGCCGCGAATTGTTCACCGACAAATTCGGCAAACAAGGAACTGTGCAGAATTCGCCAAGCCCCGCCCGGCACGCTCGGGACCAAGAGCGAAGCCGGAGGGAAAGAAATGACGATGCGCGGGAATAGCCTCGTGGCTCGCGGTGATGATCTCCTCCGGCGGCCTGTTGGGCGCCGGGGCGCACTAGGCCGAGCGGCGGATTCCGCGGTTGCGGCCGATGTCGCCCTTCAGCAGCATGTCGCGCTCGGATTCCGACAGGCCACCCCAAACTCCGTACGGCTCACCAACTTCCAGCGCGTGGGACCGGCACTCCTGGATCACCGGGCACCGCCGGCACATCTCCTTGGCGCGCTGCTCGCGCTGCATGCGGGCGCGGCCGCGCTCGCCGTCGGGGTGGAAGAACATCGACGAGTCAACGCCGCGGCACAGGCCTTGCAGTTGCCAGTTCCAGATGTCGGCGTTGGGGCCAGGTAGCTGCTCCGGCTGTGGCATTGGATCGTTCCCTCTCTGCACGGCACGCCCAGAAGTTCAGGTTCGCGAAGCGTCCGACAAGCGATTGTGCAACCGATTTTCGAGTGGGGTCACCGCTGACTACCCGTCGAAGTAGAACTTAGGGCGGGCGGCGAATTTCCGTCAATAGCCACTTAGGTCGCCAAAATATGTAAGCGTTGTAAGAGAATTAACTCGCCGTTCATGTGCCACGCTTTTGCTGACCAAAGACCGTGCTACCAGGCGCTTGACCGGACCGTGATTTCCCAGCTCAGCGCGCAAGACAGTGGGGGGAGCAATTAGTACGCAGCTCTTGGCGATTAACAGCTCGGTAACAAGAACAGCACGAAGTGTTTACTACTATCACCGTGATTGAAACTGGTCACACTTCGGTGATTAAGAGCACACTGGCCGCCGCCGCCTTCGGGGAGCAACCCGGAGCCTGGCCGCTGCCGTCCGCGAGCACTCCGCAGCAACTGTGGTGGCGGGCCGTCGCTGCGGGCGGGCAGGGCCGCTACGGCAGCGCCTACCACGACCTGGCGGAGCTGCGCCGCACCGGCGGCCGGTTGACGTCGCTGGCGCACAGCACACATGGCTCGTTCCTGCGCCAGCTCGGCTGGCATGAACTGGCGCGGGGCTGGGACGGCCGCGCGCTCGCGTTGGCCGGGGCGGACGCCGAGGCGCGCGCCGATGCGCTGATCGGGTTGGCGGCCGACGCGCTGGGGGTCGGCCGGTTCGCCGCCGCGGCAACGTTGTTGGGCCGTGTGGACCTGGGGGCGGTCCCGGACCGTCTCCCGGTGCGCCAGGGATGGGTGGCCGCCGAGTTGGCGATGGCCTCCGGGGACGGTGCGTCGGCCGTGCGCCACGCCGAGGAGGCCGTGCGGCTGGCGGAGGCGATGGTCGTTTCGTCGGTACGGCACCGGGTCAAGAGCGACGTGGTGCTGGCCGCGGCGCTGTGCAGCGCCGGCCGAATCGAGCGCGCCCGCGCCGTCGCCGAGGCGGCGCTGGACGCCACCGGCCGGTCCAATCTGATCCCGCTTCGATGGGCGCTGGCTTGCTTGCTGATCGACATCGAAAGTGTCACGTTTTCAACACAAAAGCTGCGTGAAATTCGCGATATCTGCGCAGGCCAGGTGCGGCGCGCCGGGGGCGCGTGGCGTTCCGCTTGAAACGGCCTTCGGCCCGTTATTGTCATTGCGTTAGTTAGCCCGCGATGTGTCCCGTTCGTAACGTTGGAGCAACCGCCGTCGATGACAATTCAAGGGGAACGTCTCGACGCTGTGGTTGCGGAGGCCGTGGCGGGGGACCGGAACGCCCTACGGGAGGTGCTGGAGACCATCCGTCCGATCGTCGTCCGATATTGCCGCGCGCGAGTCGGCACGGTCGCACGGGGTGGTCTGACAGCCGACGACGTGGCTCAGGAGGTGTGCTTGGCCACCATCACGGCGCTGCCGCGCTATCGGGAGCGGGGACGCCCATTCCTCGCGTTCCTGTACGGCATCGCGGCCCACAAGGTCGCCGACGCGCACCGGGCCGCCGGTCGTGACCTCGCCTACCCGGCCGAGACCATCCCCGAACGCTGGTCGACCGACGCGGGCCCGGAGCAACGCGCCATCGAGGCCGACTCGGTCAGCCGAATGAACGAGTTGCTCGAGATCCTGCCGGCCAAGCAGCGCGAGATCCTGATCCTGCGAGTGGTCGTCGGCCTGTCCGCCGAGGAGACCGCCGCCGCCGTCGGCAGCACGACGGGGGCGGTCCGCGTGGCCCAGCACCGGGCGCTGTCCCGGCTCAAGTCCGAAATCGTCGCGGCGGGTGACTATGCCTGAATCCCTGGACGAATTCGCCAGCACCGACTTGCTTCTCGACGCGTTGGCCGAGCGTCGGCCGGTCGATCTGGACGACCCCAACGATGACGCGTTGGCCGTCCTGCTGGCCGACTGGCGAGACGACCTGCGCTGGCCGCCGGCCAGCGCGCTGGTTTCCCCGGAAGAGGCCGTCGGGGCGCTGCACGCCGGGCTGGCCGAGCGACGGCGCGCCCGCCGCGGCCTCGCCACGATCGGATCGGTGGCCGCCACACTGCTGGTGCTGAGCGGTTTCGGGGCCATGGTGGTCGAGGCCCGTCCCGGCGACACGCTGTACGGCCTGCACGCGATGTTCTTCGACCAGCCGCGGGTCAAGGACAGCCAGATCGAGCTGTCGGCCAAGGCCGAACTGGCCAAGGTTCAGCAAATGATCGACCAGGGCCAGTGGACCCAAGCGCAGAATCAGCTGGCCGAGGTCAGCACCACAGTGCAGTCAATGAACGACGGGGCCAGCCGCAACGACCTGTTGGACGAGGTGAACCTGCTCAACACCCGGGTCGAATCGCGCAACCCGAACGCGACGCTGCCGCCGGCCGCGCCGAAGCCCAAGGCGCCGGCCGCGTCGTCCACCTCGCCCGCCGCGCCGACTACGACCCCACCGAGCCCATCAGCAAGTTCGACGACGAGCCCCACAACGAGCCCGTCGTCCGGGCGGCATCGGCATCACGGACACTCGTCCACGCCGCCCTCAGCGGCGCCGGACGACACGCCCTAGCTCAGCGGCGGTGAAACCCGTCCGCGTCTGACGTCGCTTCGTTCAGCGAGGCGTCGGCGTATCCCCGGCAGTAATCCCACGTGACATAGGAGTCGGGTTCGGGGTCGTAGGCGGGCTCGTGCGGGCGGACGGTGCCGTCGATGAGCAGTTGCAACAGGTTGGCGCGCAACATGTCCCAGTCGTGGTAGTGGTCCTGCTGACATTCGTCGCAGCACACCACGAGTCCGCGAATTCCCTTGTGCGCCAGCAGGGCCTCGTAAACGGCCAAATCGGCCAGGTCCGCCTCGACCGCCATCCGCTCTTGCTGATCCAGGGGTTGCCCCGGTTCGACGGCTTCGAGCGCAGCCGACGGATCGCAGGGGTCGTCGGCGAACGGGTCGGGTGGCAAACCCGGTGGGAGGTGGTCACGCACGCCTCTAGACTACGCAGGCGGGCCGTCATCGCGCCAGCAGGGAGACGCGCGCCGCGTGGCGCCCGGGCAAGCGGGTCCGCTGTCCCTGCGAGCCGATAGGATGGGCTTCTCACTCCGCGCGCGTATGGAGGGCCCCACCGATGTCCCGTGGCATGTCCCATTTAGAAGACAGCTCCGACCTGGTTGCCAGCCCGTACCTGCGCGACCCCCACATCCCCGGACTGGACCACGACCCGTTGCCTACCGGGGGCGACAACCCCTACAAAATCGCGATGCTCGGATTGACGTTCGACGACGTGTTGCTGCTGCCCGCGGCCTCCGACGTGGTCCCGGCCACGGCGGACACCTCCAGCCAGCTCACCAGGAAGATCAGGCTGAAGGTGCCGCTGGTCAGCTCGGCGATGGACACCGTCACCGAGTCGCGGATGGCGATCGCGATGGCCCGGGCCGGCGGCATGGGGGTCCTGCACCGCAACCTGCCGGTCGCCGAGCAGGCCGGCCAGGTCGAGATGGTGAAGCGCTCCGAGGCCGGCATGGTCACCGATCCGGTCACCTGCCGCCCCGACAACACGCTGGCTCAGGTCGACGCGCTGTGCGCCCGGTTCCGGATCTCCGGGCTGCCCGTCGTCGACGACGACGGCGCGCTGGTCGGCATCATCACCAACCGCGACATGCGCTTCGAGGTGGATCAGACCAAGAAGGTCGCCGAGGTGATGACCAAGGCCCCGCTGATCACCGCCCAGGAGGGCGTCAGCGCCGACGCGGCGCTGGGGTTGTTGCGCCGCAACAAGATCGAGAAGCTGCCGGTCGTCGACGGGCACGGCCGGCTGACCGGGCTGATTACCGTCAAGGACTTCGTCAAGACCGAACAGCACCCGCTGGCCACCAAGGACAGCGACGGGCGGCTGCTGGTCGGCGCCGCCGTCGGCGTCGGCGGTGACGCCTGGGTCCGCGCGATGATGCTGGTCGACGCCGGCGTCGACGTGCTGATCGTGGACACCGCGCACGCGCACAACCGGCTGGTGCTCGACATGGTCGGCAAACTCAAGGCCGAGGTCGGCGAGCGCGTCGAGATCATCGGCGGCAACGTGGCCACCCGGGCTGCGGCCGCCGCGCTCGTCGACGCCGGGGCCGACGCGGTCAAGGTCGGGGTGGGCCCGGGTTCGATCTGCACGACGCGGGTGGTGGCCGGCGTCGGCGCGCCGCAGATCACCGCGATCCTGGAGGCTGTAGCGGCCTGTCGCCCATCGGGCGTGCCGGTCATCGCCGACGGGGGCCTGCAGTACTCCGGCGATATCGCCAAGGCGCTGGCCGCCGGCGCGTCGACGACCATGCTCGGCTCGCTGCTGGCCGGCACCGCGGAGGCGCCCGGCGAGCTGATCTTCGTCAACGGCAAGCAGTTCAAGAGCTACCGCGGCATGGGGTCGCTGGGCGCCATGGCGGGCAGGGGCTCCGGCGGGTCGGGCGGGGGCAAGTCCTACTCCAAGGACCGCTACTTCGCCGACGACGCGCTCTCCGAGGACAAGCTGGTGCCCGAGGGCATCGAGGGCCGGGTGCCGTTCCGCGGACCGCTGTCGTCGGTGATCCACCAGCTCACCGGCGGCCTGCGCGCCGCGATGGGCTACACCGGCTCGCCCACCATCGAGGCGCTGCAGCAGGCGCAGTTCGTCCGGATCACCTCGGCCGGGCTGCGCGAGAGCCACCCGCACGATGTCGCCATGACCGTCGAAGCGCCCAACTACTTCGCGCGGTGAACAGCGAACTGGCAATGGTCGAGATCGGCATGGGCCGCGTCGCCCGTCGCACGTATGAACTGAGCGAGATCAGCATCGTGCCGTCGCGGCGCACCCGGTCGTCGAAGGACGTGTCGACGACGTGGCAGCTCGACGCCTACCGCTTCGAGATTCCGGTAATCGCCCACCCCACCGACGCTTTGGTGTCGCCGGAGTTCGCGATCGAGCTGGGCCGGCTCGGCGGGCTGGGCGTGCTCAACGGCGAGGGGCTGATCGGCCGGCACGCCGACGTCGAGGCCAAGATCGCGCAACTGCTCGAGGCCGCCGAAAAGGAGCCCGAACCGTCTGCGGCGATCCGGCTGCTGCAGGAACTGCACGCGGCGCCGCTGGACCCGGACCTGCTGGGGTCGGCCGTGGCGCGCATCCGCGAGGCGGGGGTGATCACCGCGGTGCGGGTCAGCCCGCAGAACGCCCAGGCGCTGACGCCGGTGCTGCTGCAGGCGGGGATCGACCTGCTGGTCATCCAGGGCACGATCGTGTCGGCCGAAAGAGTGGCCAGCGATGGGGAGCCGCTGAACCTGAAGACCTTCATCTCCGAGCTCGACGTGCCGGTGGTCGCCGGCGGGGTGCTCGACCACCGCACCGCGCTGCACCTGATGCGCACCGGCGCCGCCGGCGTCATCGTCGGCTACGGCTCCACCCGGGGCGTGACCACCAGCGACGAGGTGCTGGGCATCAGCGTGCCGATGGCCACCGCGATCGCCGACGCCGCCGCCGCGCGCCGCGAATACCTCGACGAGACCGGCGGCCGATACGTGCACGTGCTGGCCGACGGCGACATCCACACCTCGGGCGAGCTGGCCAAGGCCATCGCCTGCGGCGCCGATGCGGTGGTGCTGGGCACGCCGCTGGCCGAGGCGGCCGAGGCGCTCGGGGGCGGCTGGTTCTGGCCGGCCGCCGCGGCGCACCCGTCGCTGCCCCGCGGGGCGCTGCTGCAGATCGCGGTGGGTGAGCGGCCGCCGCTGGAGCGGGTGCTGGGCGGCCCGTCGGACGACCCCTTCGGCAGCCTGAACCTCGTCGGCGGCCTGCGCCGGTCGATGGCCAAGGCCGGTTACTGCGACCTCAAGGAGTTCCAGAAGGTCGGCCTGACCGTCGGGGGCTGATTACTCGCCACTGGTTCGATCACAAAGCGGTCAGGAGTTCGACGTCGCGACCGTTCGCGAGAGTGACGATGGCCGCGTCGAACGTGACGAGGCGGACGCCCCTGCGGCGGGCAAGCGCCAGCAGGTGTGCGTCCGTCACCTGGCGATAACCGGCAATCGGCGGGATGTCCTCGTCGGCAAGCGACACATCGTCGACCAGAAAGCGATGACCATCGGTGGCCCTCAGTGCCGATAGCACACGTCGTGCATCGGCGATCCCGATCGGACTGGCAAGCACCTTCGGGTTCGTCGATACGCGCACGAAACCGCTTTCGGTGACCGGGCAGGTTGCCCAGCCGCCCGACGCATTGGCGACGAACCACTCACGCATCGGGACGTGGTGGATGTGTGAATCCCATGCCAGGGCGACGAGGGCATTGACATCTAGCAAACCCACAGCGGGTCAATCTTCGTCGAGGGCGCGCCGCACCATCTCAGGCGTGATCGCCGGCGTGCCGGGTGGGACGCGGATGATCGGCAATCCGTCCTCCGCCTCAACTCGCGCCGGGGTGAGGCCGCGGCGCGCCAGCTCGGAGATGACGGCGCCTAACGACCGCCGCTCGCTTGCCGCGAGTTCGCGGGCCGCAGCCATCACGTCATCGTCGAGGTCGAGAGTCGTTCGCATCTTTTGATGTTATCGCATCAAAACATCAATGCGGATTACAACCACTGGTTTGTTACCGGCCGGTATGGCCATACTGGTGCAATGAAGCCGGATTACGACGTCCTGATCATCGGGTCGGGATTTGGGGGCAGCGTCAGCGCGCTGCGGCTGACGGAAAAGGGTTACCGGGTGGGCGTGCTGGAGGCCGGCCGCCGCTTCTCGGACCAGGATTTCGCCGAGACCTCCTGGGACCTGCGCAAGTTCTTGTGGGCGCCCCGGCTGGGTTGCTACGGCATCCAGCGGATCCACCCGCTGCGCAACGTGATGATCCTGGCCGGCGCCGGGGTGGGCGGCGGTTCGCTCAACTACGCCAACACCCTGTACGTGCCGCCGGAGCCCTTCTTCAAAGATCGGCAGTGGGCGCACATCACCGACTGGCGCGACGAGTTGATGCCGCACTACGAGCAGGCGCAACGGATGCTGGGCGTGGTGGAGAACCCGACGTTCACCGACGCCGACCGCCTGATGAAGGAAGTCGCCGACGAGATGGGGTGCGGCGACACATTCGTGCCGACCCCGGTGGGGGTGTTCTTCGGGCCGAACGGCACCAAGGCGCCCGGCAAGACCGTGCCGGACCCGTTCTTCGGCGGCGCCGGGCCGGACCGGACCGGCTGCCTGGAATGCGGCTGCTGCATGACCGGCTGCCGCTACGGCGCCAAGAACACGCTGGTGAAGAACTACCTCGGCCTCGCGGAAGCCAATGGCGCGCAAGTCATTCCGATGACCACGGTGAAGGGCTTCGAGCAGCGTCCCGACGGCCTGTGGGAGGTCCGGACGGTACGCACCGGAAGTTGGCTACGCCGCGACCGGCGCACCTACACCGCCTCGCACCTGATCCTGGCCGCGGGCACCTGGGGGACGCAGCACCTGCTGTTCAAGATGCGCGACAAGGGGAAGCTGCCGCGCCTGTCGGAACGCCTCGGCGTGCTGACCCGCACCAACTCCGAGTCGATCGTCGGCGCCGCGACGCTGGAGGTGAAGCCCGAGCTGGACCTCACGCACGGGGTGGCGATCACGTCGTCGATCCACCCGACGTCGGACACCCACGTCGAACCCGTCCGCTACGGCAAGGGTTCCAACGCGATGGGGCTGCTGCAGACGCTGATGACCGACGGCCACGGACCGGGCGGCACCGATACCCCGCGCTGGAAGCAGCTGCTGGACCAGGGCCGCGAGGACCCACGTGGGATCCTGCGGATGATCAACGTGCGGCAGTGGAGCGAGCGCACGGTGATCGCGCTGGTGATGCAGCACCTGGACAACTCGATCACCACGTTCACCAAGCGCGGCAAGCTCGGAATCCGTTGGTATTCCAGCAAACAGGGGCACGGCGAGCCCAACCCGTCGTGGATCCCGGTCGGCAACGAGGTCACCCGCCGCATCGCCGCCAAGATCGACGGCGTGGCCGGCGGCACCTGGGGCGAGCTGTTCAACATCCCGCTGACGGCGCACTTCCTCGGCGGCGCGGTGATCGGTGACGGTCCCCAAAGCGGCGTCATCGACCCGTATCACCGGGTCTACGGCTACCCGACGCTCTTCGTCGTGGACGGCGCGGCGATCTCGGCGAACCTGGGCGTCAACCCGTCGCTGTCCATCACCGCGCAGGCCGAGCGGGCCGCGTCGCTGTGGCCGAACAAGGGCGAGAACGACCTGCGCCCGCTGCAGGGCGACACCTACCGCAGGCTGTCCCCGATTCCGCCCGCGCACCCGGTGGTGCCAGCGCATGCGCCGGGCGCGTTGCGCTGGCTGCCGAGCAACCCCGTGAGCACCGCAGGCTGACCCCTCAAATCAGCTTGCGATCGCCTCTGGGGTGGTGGCATCGAGCAGGGCCCCGCTGACGACCCGGCTGCGTTCCCCGTGCACGTTGACGGGCACGTCGCCCATCAGCGTGACCCGGTGCATGAGCCGATGCTGGTTGTCGTAGTCGTCGATGGCACGGTGTTGCGTGGCCCGGTTGTCCCAGATGGCGACGTCGCCGTAGCTCCAGGTCCAGCGAATGGTGTTCTCGGGCGCGGTGATTCGCCGTTGCAGCAGCTCGTGCAACACCGTCGATTCGTAGCTGTCCAGCCCGACGAACCCGCGAACGAAATCGCCCAGCACCAGCGTCCGCTCACCGGTCTCGGGGTGCACGCGCACCACCGGGTGCTCGGTCCGGAAATCGGGCTTGTCGAACGCCTGCCGAAACGCGCGCTGCGCCTCGGTCATCGTCTCGACCGATTCCGGGGTCACGTAGTCGTAGCGGTTGGTGTGCAGCGCCCACAAGTTCTCGACCAGTGATTTGAGCGGCTCGGGCAGCCCGTCGTAGGCCGCCGCGGTGGAGGCCCACAGCGTCGACCCGCCGTAGCTGGGCAGCGTGACCGCGCGCAGGATCGATGCCGCGGGGTAGTTCGCGGCGAACGTGACGTCGGTGTGCCACCGCGTCGCTTTGCCGTATTCGGAGTTGATGGGCGTGATGGTCGGCGCGTCCTTGCCCGCCAGGAAGGCGGCCGCGGGGTGGCCGATCGGGGTGCCCAGCAGCCGCGCGAACTCGAGCTGTTGCTCGTCGTCGAGGTGGTCCTGCCCGCGGAAGAAGATCACCTTGTGGGCCAGCAGAGCCCCTCGGATCTGGTCGACGGTGGCCTGGTCGAGGTCGCCGCCCAGCTTCACTCCGTCTACTCGGGCGCCGATCCGGCTGCCCAGCTTGGTGACGGTCACTGGCTGTGTCATTTCAGTCGTCCTTTTTGCCGTAACGCGGTAGTAGTCACTTGACTAACGTGTAGTGTAGTCATGTGACTAACAATACCGCAAGGGTTGAGCGCCGCGAGAATCCCACCGGGAGGGAAGAGGTGGTGGCGGCGATCCTGGAGGCGGCCACCGACCTGTTCGCCGAGCGCGGTCCGGCGGCCACGTCGATCCGCGACATCGCCGCGCGATCAAAGGTCAACCACGGCCTGGTGTTCCGGTACTTCGGCGCCAAGGAACAGTTGGTGGGCGCCGTGCTCGATCACCTAGGCGCGACGACGACCGCGTTGCTGGAGGCCGACCCCTCTTCCCCGGAGGCCGAGCGGGCGCTGGACCGCCACATGCGCGTGATGGCCCGCACGTTGCTCGACGGCTATCCCGCGGGCAAGTTGCAGTCGCGGTTTCCGGGCGCCGACCTGTTGTTCGACCGGTTCCGCCCGACCCACCAGGACGACCGCAGCGCCCGTCTGGCCGTGGCCAATGGCTTCGCGCTGCAACTGGGTTGGCGACTGTTCGCGCCCTTCCTGCGCTCGGCCACCGGTCTCGAAGAGCTGACCGACGACGAGATGCGCGAGGCGGTGCAGGCCGAGGTGGCCCGCATCGTCGAGCCTCACTGACTCCGGGCCAGCGCGCGCCGGTGCAGCGGCTCGCGGCCCGGCGGCTGCTGCGGCGCCGGAAGCAGCGGCTTGCGCATGTGCACCGCAACGGTCGTCGGCGCGTCGGTGTGCAGGGTGAGCTGTTCACCGGCGTGCCGGATGTCCAGCTCGTGGTGCGGCCCGTCGTGCACCGTGTAGGTGACTTCGGAGTGGTTGACGTCGACGGTCAGCCGGAAGTCGCGCCAGCGCAACCGGAACCGCAGCCGCGAAATGCCGTCGGGCAGTAGGGGATCCAGTGACAGGACGCCCTCGTCGTCGCGCAGGCCGCCGAACCCGACGACCATGGTCATCCAGGCCCCGGCCAGCGAGGCCATGTGCAGCCCGTCGCGGGTGTTGTGGTGCAGATCGCGCAGGTCGATCAGCGCGGCCTCGTAGGCGTAGTCGTGGGCCAGCTCCAGATGGCCGACCTCGGCGCACATCACGGCCTGCGTGCAGGCCGACAGTGACGAGTCGCGCACCATGCGCCGCTCGTAGTAGTCGACGTTGCGCGCCTTCTGTTCGGGCGTGAACGCGTGGCTCTGCCACTGCATCGCCAGTACGAGGTCGGCCTGCTTGATCACCTGTGCGGGGTAGAGCCGCACGTAGGCCTCGTGCAACAGCAGGGGATAGGTGGTGTTCTTTTCGAAGTCCCATTCGGCGAAGGTGGTGAAGCCCTCGCACTGCTGATGGACGCCGAGCTCCGCGTCATAGGGAATGTTGACGGCGCCGGCGGCGTCGCGCCAGGCGGCCGCCTCCTCGTTGGTGACCTCCAGCGCCTCCGCCTCCTCGGGGTGGCGGTTGCAGGCGTCAGCGGCCGTGATCAGGTTGTGCGCCGCCATCAGGTTGGTGAAGACGTTGTCGCGCACGACCGCCGTGTACTCGTCGGGGCCGGTGACGCCGTCCAGGTGCCAGACGCCGTGCCGGTCGTGGTGACCGAGCGACATCCACAGCCGGGCGGTCTCGACCAGCACCCGCAGCCCGCACTCCCGCTCCAGCTCGTGGTCGCCGGTGACGATGCGGTACCGCTCGAAGGCCATAGCGATGTCGGCGTTGATGTGCCAGGCCGCCGTCCCGGCCGGCCAGTAGGCCGAGCACTCCTGCCCGCGGATAGTCCGCCAGGGGAAGCTGGCGCCGTCGAGGCCGAGCTCGGCCGCGCGCTCCTTGGCGAGGTCGAGCGTGGACGCCCGCCACCGCAGCGCGTCGGCGACGGTGTGCGGCGCGGTGTAGCTCAGCACGGGCAGCACGTAACCCTCTGTGTCCCAAAAGGCGTGGCCGTCGTAGCCGGTTCCGGTGAGCCCCTTGGCGGCGATGGCGCGGCGCTCGGCGCGCGCGCTGGCCTGCAGCAGGTGAAACATCCCGAACCGCACGGCTTGCTGGGATTCGGGGTCGCCCTCCACCTCGACGTCGGCGTTCTGCCAGAAGTCGTCGAGGTAGGACCGTTGCGCGTCCAGCAGTCCCTGCCAGCCGCTGTAGCGGGCGCTGTGGATTGCCGCGGCGGCCTGGTCGCGCAGCGCCGGGCGGGAGCGCATGCTCGACCAGCCATACGCCAGGTACTTGACGATCCGCAGCTTCTGGCCCGGGCGCAGCCCGCAGATCACCGTGGTGCGTGCCAGGTCGGGACGGGCGTCGGTGCTGAACTCGACGCGGCCGGGAACGTCGATCTCGTGGTCCATCGCGGCGGCCATCATCAGCGCGCTGGCCCGGGTCCGGTGCATGAGAACTGCTCCGGTTTCGGTGTTTTCGTGGTCGACGGCCTCGAGCGGGTTCTCCAGGATCGCCGACACCCGTGGGTCGTCGGAGGTCTCGGGCTGATCCTCGTTGGTGACCAGTTCGGACTGCACGGTCACCCGCACGAATTCCTCGACCGCTTCGACGACGTACTCGATGGCGGCGACGCCGCGCTGGGCCAGCGAGACCAGCCGGGTGGACACGACCCGGACCTGCTTGCCGTTGGGCGAGCGCCAGTGCGCGCGGCGGGTCAGCGTCCCGGCACGCAGGTCGAGCACCCGCTCGTGGGAGAGCAGCTCGCCGTAGCGAACGTCGAACGGCTCGTCCTCGACCAACAGCCGGATGATTTTGCCGTTGGTGACGTCGACGAGCGTCTGGCCCGCCTCCGGATAGCCGAAGCCGGCCTCGGCGTAGGGCAGGGGCCGGATCTCGTAGAAGGAGTTGAGGTAGGTGCCCGGCAGGCCGTGTGGCTCGCCCTCGTCGAGGTTGCCGCGCAGCCCGATGTGCCCGTTGGACAGGGCGAACAGCGATTCCGACTGGGCCAGCAGGTTCAGGTCGAGCCGGGTCTCGCGGATCTGCCACGGTTCGACGGGGTAGCACTCCTCAGTAATCATCGGGGATCATGCCTCACAGCAGGTCCGCGAGATCGGTGACCACCACGTCGGCGCCGTTGCGCCGCAGGTCCTCGGCCTGGCCCACCCGGTCGACGCCCACCACGTAGCCGAAGTTACCGGCCCGGCCCGCCTGAACGCCGGACAGCGCGTCCTCGAAGACGGCCGCGGCTTCGGGCGGGACGCCGAGCAGCTCCGCCCCGCGCAGGTAGGAGTCGGGGGCCGGCTTGCCGGCGATGTGCTCGTCGCGCAGCGTGACGCCGTCCACCCGCTTCTGGACGAATCGGTCGAGCCCGGTGATCTCGAGGACGTCGCGGGTGTTGGCGCTCGAGGACACCACGGCGATGCCGAGGCCGGCGGCCGAGACCGCCTCCAGGTAGCGGCGCGATCCCTCGAACACCTCCACGCCGTCGTCGCGCAGGACCTTCTGGAACATGTCGTTCTTGCGGTTGCCCAGGCCGTATATCGTCTCGGCGTCGCCCGGGTCGTCCGGATTGCCGTCCGGCAGCTCGATTCCCCTGCTCTCTAGGAACGACCGGACGCCGTCCTCGCGCTTCTTGCCGTCCACGTACTTTCGGTAGTCGGCGGCCGCGTCGAAGGGGACGAATTTTTCTCCCGTTCGCTTGGCCCGCTCGGCCAGGTAGGCGTCGAACATGGCCTTCCAGGCCTTGGTGTGAACGCTCGCGGTATCGGTGAGCACCCCGTCGAGGTCGAACAGGCAGGCGCGCACCTTCTCCGGCAGACCCAGCACGGGTGACCTCACTCTCGGGTAACGGGCGACTACTTGGTGCGATACCCACTCCACCATGCCGGGATGCCTGCCGCCAGGGATCGCGGCCGTCGCGGCGCCCGTTCACGCGTCGTTCAGCAGGCCGCGCTCGATTAGGTCGAAAACCTGGGCCCGTGCGAAACGGACGGCCGCAGGGCTTTGTGGGAGCGGTCCGTCGAGCAGTAGGCAGGCCAGCCCGTGCACCGCTGACCAGGCGGCGATTTCGGCTCCCGGCCTGCGCCGCGCGTCCAGCAGGCCGGCCGCCTGGGCCTCGTCGAGCACCTGGCCGAGGACCCCGAATGGGTCGGCGGTGGTATCGGTTGCGCCGGGGGACGTCGCGGGATGCGAGGTGAACGCGGTGCGAAACAATCCCGGCTCCGACATCGCGAAGTCGATGTAGGCGGTGCCGACCGCGCGCAGCCTCTTGCGCGGGTCGTTGGTGCGATTGACGCGCCGGCGCATCTGCGCGGCGAGCTCGTTGCGCGCGTAGCTCGACACCTCGGCCAGCAGCGCCTCACGGTCGGCGAAGTGGCGGTAGGCGGCCGAGTGCGAAACCCCGGCGGCGCGGGCCGCCTCGCGCAGGATCACCCGGTCGGGCCCGCCCTCGCGGGCCAGCGCGATGCTCGCCTCGACCAGGGCCGAGCGCAACGCACCGTGGTGGTAGCCCTTTTTGGCTGGGGGGCCGACGGAACTCATGCCATCACGATCTCACGGCGGTCGAGATGTTGACAACGGTCACATCGCGGTCGCATACTGCGGATGTAACCATCGGTCACATTTCGGTTCGAAGCGGAAGGAACTTCAATGACGAACACACGTGTGCTGGTCACCGGCGCGACGGGAAGGATAGGCGGCGCCGTGGTGGCCCAGTTGCTGGAAAGGGGCGTGCCGACGCGGGCGTTGGTGCGTCGCGACGACGCACGCAGCGCCCGGTTGCGGGAATTGGGCGCCGAGGTCGTCGTGGCGGATATGCTTGACATTCAACAGGTTCGGGCCGCGGTCGAGGGCGTGGGCCGGTTGTTCTTCAACCCCCCGTACCACCCGCACGCGCTCGACAGCGCGGTCAGCTTCGCCGTGGCCGCGCGCGACGCCGGCGTCGAGGCGGTGGTCGCGCTGGGTCAGTGGCTGGCCAGCCCCGAGCATCCGTCGCTGATGACGCGCCAGCACTGGTTGTCCGACAAGCTGTTTCAGTTGCTTCCGGACACCGCCCACGTCGCGGTCGATCCCGGGTTCTTCGCGGACAACTATTTCATGGCGCTGCCGGTTACCGTCCAACTCGGGGTGCTGCCGGCGCCGAGCACCGGGGGACGACTCAACGCGCCCCCGTCCAATGAAGACATCGCCCGGGTCGCGGTGGGCGCACTGCTCGACCCGCATCGCCACGACGGTCGCGCCTACCGCCCGACCGGACCAAAGCTGTTGTCCGGCAAAGAGGTTGCGGAGGTGGTGGGCGACGCCATGGGGCGGCGGGTCCGGCTGATGGAAATGCCCCCGTGGATGTTCATGCGAGCGGTGCACGTTAACGCCAAGCGGCTCGGAGTCGACACGTACTTCGAGTCCGGATTGCGCCACTACCTGCCCGAGACCGCGCTGGGGGTCTGGGAGGTGGGCGGACCGACCACCCATGTGCGCGACGTCGCCGGGGTCGAACCCGAAGACTTTGTCACCATCGCACGCCGCTACGTCGAGGCGGCGGACACCCGGCGCACGCCGGGAAAAGTGTTGCGCGAGATCGGGAATCTCATGCTGACCGGCCTGGTGCCCGCGCACCGGCTCAACCGCTTCGACAGGCGCCAGCAACATCCCCAGCCCGCCCGGCCCCGGTATTCGGCCGAGTCGGCCGTGTGGCGACGCGAGCACGCCCCGTCGATCGACCCGGCCCGCTACCGGTACGGCCTAGGCAAGTTGGCGGTCGATGTCCAGTAGGTGGTGGCGCACCTCGTGCAGCGTGTTGACGGCCACCCAGCGGAGCGTCCGCTGGGTGCGCCGCGGCCAGTTGTAGACGATGCGGAGCTCCCAGTCGGCGTCGTCGAGTCGGCGCAGGGTGTTCGCCAGCAGCCGCGCCGCGATCGTCAGCTCCTCGGCGACTTCGGCCGGATTGCTTTCGGCGTAACCCTCGTGGGCGACGCGTTCGTCGCGGCCCATCGGCACGGCGGTGGGCACGTCGACGCGGCGGGCCAGCAGCACGCGCTCACGCTGCGTGATCAGTACGTCGCGGAGGTGACAGGCGTACTCCAGCGGTGACCACAGCCGTGGCGCGGTCCGCCGCGCGAGGGTGGCCGGCTCGACGGTGGCGAGCAGCCGGACCAATTCGGCGACGCCGCCCCGGATCTCGTCGCCGGCCCGCGTTGCGGCGGTCAGGTCGTATGCGAATCCGCACTCCTGGCAGCGTTCCACCAGCACAGCTTATGGACGCCGTGCGCGCCGGATGATGCGGATCCGTGTCGTTTGACCGCGGCTCCTGCGGGTGTCGCGCGGCTCCTACCGATCATTGATGCGCCGCCTGACAACCGCCTCACCCTCGGCCAGGGCCGACAAACCTAAACGTGTGGCGCTCCACTTCTGATTGCTAATGCTTTCCCCCTGGCCGCTCAAGTAGACCAATTCGGCATGCTCGAGCACCTGCACGGCTTCCCGTAGGGCGCCCTCCAAGCGCGGCGCCAGCGGGCTCCGCAGGGGCAGGGGTGCACCGGAAAGCAGCCATTCAGTGAGCTCGACGCAGCGGAGGCTTACCGGGTTACCGGGTAATGGCTTGGCATTCGGCGCTGCTCCATGTGGGCCGAACGCCGGCATGAGCTCTGCGGCCAGCTCCGCCGGTGCCAGCGCCATCAGCCGCTCCGCCTCGAGCCCCGCGGCGCGGTTGGCCTCATCCTTGGCCGCCTGGTCCTTATTGCCGAACATTGGCATGACCTCTCCCGTCGTAGAACACCGCCAATCCCACGGATAGTCGCTCCATAGAGCGCACACTATTCTCGTGTGGACAGGGACGACTGGTAGATCGCGACATACGTTCGTGGTTGGGTCGTTTCGCCGGTTGCCGGCCATCGCTCCGGCGAAAGTGGACACCGCGGCGAGTCCCACGGGCTCATCCGCGCCTGCGGGACATCCGGTGGACGCTCGACGGCCTCCCCGAATACGGCTGGCGAATAGGCGGTTTCGTTTGGCCTGGCCGCTCAACGTCCCCGGGCGTTCCGGATGATGCGGACCATCTCATTGGGGCGTTCGAGGGCCGAGAAGTGGCCCGCGCCGCTTACCGTGACGGCCCGGACACCCAGGAGGCGGGCGACCTGGTCCCGCTCCGCGGGGCGCGACCAGTCGTGCTCGCTGTAGACCAGCGTGACCGGCGTCTTCACCTGCGGGTAGCGGTCTTTCGCGTTGATCAGCCCGGGGAGGACGCGCATGATGGCCCGACTCACCCGGGGGTAGCCGGGACGGCGGCCGCTGCGGCGCAGCTCGACGAGGAAGTCCTTCGGCAGCGCGCTGTCGTCGGCGAAGCCGCCGGCCAGCACGCCGCGCAGGATGAGGCGATTCTCTAGTGCGGCGAAGACCGGGCCGGAGCCGGGCAGGCGGACGCCCGTCCCGATCACGCGGGCGAACCAGTTGCCGCGCTCGAGGCCGCCGGGGTAGTCGTAGGGGTTGAAGGCGATCACGTTGCTCACCCGGTCGGTCAGCTCGATCGAGGCCAGCAGCGCGAGCGCGCCACCCATCGATTCGCCCGCCAGCGTGACGTCACGCAGGTCTAGCGTCCTGACGAATTCGACGACTGCACCACGCAATTCGGCCTCCCCATACCGGGCGCCGGGTACGACATCGGACCAGCCCATGCCGGGCAGGTCCAGCGCGTACACGGTGAAGTCGTCCCACAGCGCAGGCACCACTCGCTGGAAGTAGTCCAGCTGCGTGCGGACGGTATGCAGCAGGACGAGCGGTGGGCCGGTTCCCGCCGTGAAGTAGCGCAACCGGGAGCCGTCCGGCCGCCGGAGGAACCTGACCTCGCCGCGGCCGCCGCTCCACCCCAGCGTGTAGTGTTGGTCCGGAATCGCGTTGGGCGCCAGGGTGTTCATCGTTCGCACAGCCCCTGGATCGCGCGCAGGCGCCCGTCGGCCAGGGCCTGCGTCAGGTTTTCGGCCTTTCGGCGGAAGTCGGTGACGAAGGCGTGCAGGCCCAGCGGGCCGTCGGGCTGGGCCAGGATGGCCTGCATGACCGCGGCCGCCTCGTCGGTGAGGTCGTTCCACGCTGTGACGGTGAAGCCGGCGGACTCGACCGCGGCGCGCAGGTCGTCGGGGGTCGCCAGGTGGCTGCGCGCGGCTTCGTCGGCCCAGGGCAGGGGATACGCGAGATGGCCGCCGCCAATCGTGATGTCCCACAGGGCGAGCCGCCCGCCGTCCTTGAGCACCCGATGCGCCTCGGAGTACAGGCGCGCCTTGTCGGCCACGTTCATCTGGACGTGCTGGCTGATGGCGACGTCGAACGTGTCGTCGGCGAAGGGGAGTTCGGTGACGTCGGCCTGACGAACCGAGATCAGGTCGCCAAGTCCGACCAGCCCGTTGAGCCAGCGGTTGGTTTCGCAGTATTCGTCGGTGAGGTCCACCGCGGTGACTCGAGCGCCGAAGCGGTCGGCGACATAGCGCGCGGTGCCGCCGACGCCGCTGCCGGCGTCGAGGACGTCGCTGTCATTGGTGATCCCGGCCAGGTCGATCAGTTGGGCGGTGGCGATGCGGCCCATGGTGTGGAAGTCCTCCAGCATCGCCAGGTCGGCGGGCGCCAGGTGGTCGAGGTCCATCCCTGCGGAGAGCAGCGCGCGTTCGATGTTGCTGCGGGACAAGCCTGTCGAGTACTGGGCCTGGATTATCGAGGTCATTTCAGCACCTCCGCCCATGCGGTGATGATGGAAGGCATGGTGATCAGGGCGTCGGCCGCCAGCGCCTCCTCGCGGAAACGCGGCACGAACTCGCCGATGTCGCCGAGATCGTCGAGGCCAAATCCGCCTTGTTCGGCGATGGGCGAGACGAGCCGCCAGACTTCCGCGCCGTAGGCGAGGATGTCGGCGTCGGCGGCGGTGCCGATCGGCGCGCCGATGGCCAACTGCGGCGCCCCCAGGCCGGCGTCGGCGAAGACCGTGTGCAGCGTGGTGCCGAACCGCGGGCTGATGCCCATGGCCTCGAAGGCGCGGACGATGCCCGCAATCACCTGGCTGAACAGCGGCAGCTCCGGGACGCTGCGCGCCCGGGTGATGTCGATCTCGGCGAACGCGATCACGCCGCCGGGGCGCACCAGAGAGCTGAGGCGCCGCAGCGTGGCGGCCGGGTCGGGCAGGTGCATCAGGATCAGCCGGCCGACCACCGCGTCGACCGGTTCGTCCAGGGCGATCGCGTCGATCGAGGCCTGCGTGAAACGCACCGTGGCCAACCCCTTTTCGGCGGCGCGGGTGCGGGCCAGCTCGACCATCGCGGGCGCGGCGTCGACGCCGAGGACGCTTCCGGTCGGGCCGACCAGCCGGGCGGCGACGAACGACACGTCACCGGGCCCGCTGCCGATATCGAGCACCCGCATGCCCGGTCGCAGCCCGGCCAGCCGCAGCGCGTGCTCGGTGTAGCCGTCGTAGAGCCGTCCCTGCAGGAGCAGCCGCTGCACCTCCTCGTCGGCGTGCCCGAGGACATAGCTGCTTTCGGTTGTACTCATTGGTTTCCTGCCTTTCTGTGGTTGGGAGTTGTTAGGCCCTGGCCAGTTCGGGGGACGGCGTCGCTTGGCGCGCGCGGGCCGGCAGGAGCCAGGCCACGACGATCGCGGAGCCCAGCGCGATGCCCGCGCACACCAGGGAGCTCACCTGCATGCCGTCGAGAAAGGCGCGATCCACGACGGCGCGGACGTGGCCCGCCTGTTGGATGGGCAGCCGTCCGATCACCGTGTGCGCCACCGCCATCGAGCGCCGCATCGCGTCGGCGGGCAGTCCGGTCAACGCGGCCGTGCCGAGACGGCCGGAGTACACCGACGCGAAGACGCTGCCCGCGATGGCGACGCCGAGGGTGCCGCCGAGTTCGCGCGTGGTGTCGTTGACGGCCGAGCCGACGTCGGCCTTGTCGACCGACAGCGATCCCATGATGGCCTCGGTGGCCGGGGAAACGGTCAGGCCCAGACCACCGCCGAGGAGCAGCATCTGTAGGGCGATCTGGATGTAGGGCGTGGCGGCATCGGCCGTGGACGCCCACGCCAGGCCGGCGGCGAATACGGTCAGGCCGCCGGCGACGACGGCCGTGGTGCCGATTCGTTCCACCAGTCGCGGTCCCAGGATGCTGGCCACCGCGATGGAGACGGCGACCGGGAGCAGCCGCATGCCGGCCTGAAACGCGGTGTAGTCCTTGATGAATTGGAAGTACTGCGTGATGACGAAGATGAACCCGAACAGGGTGAGGAAGCCGGCGGTGATCGCCAGGCTGCCGCCGGAGAACCGCCGATTGCCGAACACCGAGACGTCCAGCATCGGGTGGGTGCTGCGCCGCTCCCACACCGCGAAACCGGCGAGAACGGCTGTCGCGAGGGCGAATCCGGCTGTGGTGCGGACGTTGGTCCATCCCCAGGTTGGCGCCTCGATGACGGTGTAGACCAGCGTCGTGATTCCTACCGCGGACAGGATCAAGCCGGGGACGTCGACGCGTGGCGCCGCGGGGTCGCGCGAGGTGGGGACGAACAGGATCCCCCCGGCGATGGCCAGCGCCGCGATGGGGATGTTGACCATGAAGATCGAGCCCCACCAGAAGTGTTCGAGCAGCCAGCCGCCGCTGATCGGCCCGACGGCCACCCCCACGCCGACCATGGCCGCCCACAGCCCGATCGCCTTCGCGCGTGGGACCGAGTCGGTGAAGATGTTGGTGATCAGGCCCAGCGTGGTCGGGAAGATCACCGCGGCGCCGATGCCCATGGCGGCGCGGGCCGCGATCAGCGCGTCGGCCGAATTCACTTGCGCGGCAACGGCGGAGGTGAGCGCGAACAGCGCGAGTCCGGAGTTGAGCCAGCCTCGCCTACCGTAGCGGTCGGACAGGCTGCCGGCCGACAGCAGCAGCCCGGCCATGACCAGCGTGTAGGCGTCGACGATCCATTGCAGCTGGGCGGTGTCGGCGCCGAGTTCGCGCGACAGGGTGGGCAGGGCGACGTTGACGATGGTGGCGTCGACGCTGATGACGAAGACGCCGAGGCAGATGACGGCGAGCGCGGCGATCGGGCGGTTTTTGAAGATCGGGAAGACGGGTTCGGTACTCATGCACAAGACGCTAAGGCTAGGAGACAAATAAATCAAGTAGAAAGTTTAAAAAAACGTCCTACGAGTAGGGTGACATGGCGGCGTCCCGCGGGATGTGGAACCAGAACTGCCCGATCCCGGGCGGACGCGACTCCCCTAGAGGGGCTTTTCCGAAATCGTGGATTTTCGCCCCACGGTGCAATACAGTCGTATCGCCTCCGACCTGTTTCGCCTGGCACGCATGTCCATACGAAGGGATGGCTGTGATGAGTTTTGCGGTGCTGCCACCAGAGGTGACGTCCGCGCAGATGTATGCCGGCGCCGGCTCGGGGCCGATGCTGTCCGCCGCGGCGAGCTGGGCCGGGTTGGGCGACGAGCTCGGCTCGGCCGCGGACTCGTTCTCCTCGGTGACCTCGGGCCTGGCGGACGGGCCCTGGCAGGGTCCGGCGTCGGCGGCCATGGCGGGCGTGGCCGCGCAGTATGCGCAGTGGCTCAACGCATCGGCGGCTCAGGCCGCCGGAGCTGCTGCGCAGGCCAGTGCGACGGCCGAGATCTTCGAGGCGGCCAAGGCGGCGATCACGCACCCGGCGGCCGTCACCGGCAACCGCCTGCAGCTGCTGTCGCTGGTGCGCTCCAACTTGTTCGGGTTCAACGCCCCGGCGATCGCGGCCACCGAGGGCGCATACGAGGAGATGTGGGCCCAGAACGTCGCCGCGCTGTCGGGCTATCACAGCGCGGCGTCGGCGGTGGTCGCCCAACTGGCGCCCTGGCAGCAATTGCCATCGGCCCAGGCGACTCCGGCGGTGGCCCTCGGTGCTACCCCTTGGGCTCAAATCGCCGCGGCGCTCGCCCCCGCGCGAACCCAGGCCAACGTGGTTGTCGACCTGGCATCCGAGACGGGCAAAGCCGCGCTCCGGGCTGACCTCCAGCTATTGAACAATGTTGCCCGTCCCCTCGCGGCGATGCCCGTACCACCCCCGGTGCAAGACGTCGAACGCAGCGTGGAAGAGCTCGCCGACGGAATGGCTAGGCTGGGCAGAGGGCTTGAAGCCGAAGCCGAAGCCGACGCCGTTTCGCTCATCACTACCGGAGCTCTACCGGCTCCGCCTGCTCCGCCTCCGCCGACCAGTCCGCTCCCGCCGTAGCAATCCTCACCAGGACACCGGGAGTTCGGCGAGCCCGCCGGCCAGCACATCGCGACGCGTCGGCAGTGTCTCGGGATCGACGGTCAGGCGCATCGACGGAAATCGCGGAATCAGTTGTCCGAAAACGGTTTTCAGCTCGATGCGGGCCAGGGGGGCTCCGATGCAGTAGCGAGCGCCGTGCCCGAACGTCAGGTGGGCGGTCTCCTTGCGGGCGACGTCGACACACTGCGGGTCGGGGAAGGCCGTGGGGTCGTGGTTGGCGGCGTTGATGTCCAGCAGCACCAGGTCCCCGGCGTGGATGGCCACGCCGTCGATGTCGAAGTCGGTGCGCGCGTAGCGCGGAACTCCGCCCACACCGCCGCCACCTGACGTCGCCCGCAGCAGCTCCTCGACGGCGTGGGGGATCAGCGCGGGATCGTCGACGAGCGCCCGCCATTGATCGCGATTGGTCAGCAACAGCATTGCGCCCAGCCCGATTTGGACCACCGTGGTCTCGTGCCCGGCGAACAGCAGGGACATCGACATCGTGGCGGCCTCCTCGTCGGAGACGCCGTCGGTGGCGCACAGCCGCGACATCACGTCGTCGCCGGGATGGGCGCGTTTACGCTCGACCATCCGGCGGCCGTAATCGAACAGCTCGGCCAGCCCGCGCTCGGAGCGGGCGTGATCGCGCACGTTGCCGGCGTCCTCCGCCCAGGCCCGGAACTGCTCACGGTCGGCGTATGGCACCCCGAGCAGCTCGCAGATCACCAGGATGGGCAGCGGCAGCGCGAGGCGCGCGTGCAGATCGGCCGGGGATCCCTGCGCCGCAAGTTCGTCCAGCAGGCCGGCGGTGAGCGCCGTGACCCTGGGTTCCAGCGACCGCAGGTGCCGCGGTGAGAAGTGGGGCTGCAGCAGTGCGCGCATCCGCGAGTGATCGGCCTCCTCGGTGTCGAAGTCGCCCAGCGGCCCACCGAACAGCGCGGATTCCCCCGTGCGAGAGGCGGTTTCGGGGTTCCGATGCGAGCGACCGAGGCGATCGTCGTCGAGCAGCCGCCGCACCTGCGCGTAGTCGGTGACCAGCCAGGCCTCGTGGCCGACCGGCGTGCGCACCGCATGAATCGCTGTCATGGCGCCACCTTGTATACAGCAAGTTATACAAGATTACTTGTACACTCTCCTCTAGACAAGAGGAGGCTGAGATGACGGTGGTCCGGTCCGAGTCGACCCGGCGGATGCCCCGCGCGCAACGGCGGGAACAGATCCTCGAGGCCGCTACGCGCGCCTTCGCCCGCGGCGGCTTCGCGAACACCGGACTAGACGCCATCGCCGCGGAAGCCGGTGTCACCCCGGTGATCCTGTACCGGCACTTCGCCTCGAAGGCCGACCTGTACCGGGAGGTCGTTGAGGGCGGTCACGCGCGCCTTCGCGAAGCCACCGGCCCCGACGACTTCGACGACGCCAGCATCCCCGCGCTAATCCGCGCCGCCGCAGCCGATCCCGACACGTTCCGGCTGCTCTACCGCCATGCCGCCCGCGAAGCCGACTTCCGGGACATCATCGACACCCTCGTCGAGCGTTCGGCCGAGATCACCCGCCGCCACCTCGAGGGCATCGCCGACGAAGGTTGGCGCAACTGGGCGGCGCGGCTGCTGCCCACCATGACGATCGACGCCGTCATCGCCTGGCTGGACGCCGGTCAGCCCGACCCCGATCAAGCCGCCGCCCGAATCCGCAGCGTCGTCGACGCCGTGATCCAGGCCGCGTCGGGCTCTAGCCGAGCAGGGCGTCGATCCACGCCTGGGCGATGAACTTGCCGTAGCGGGTGGCCGACCAACCACGTTCGAGCACGAGAAGCTCGTAGAGCTCGGGCGCGTGGTAGGTCCACAGGATGTCGCGCGCCTGCGTGGCGCTGACCCGAAGCTGTCCGGTGCCGGCGAGGCCGGCGGCGAACATCGTCATGGCCGTGAGGGTTTCGTGCCGGATCTGCTTCCAGACCTCTGCGGCGTCAGCCGACGACGCGGCGCCATCGCGGGCCAGCAGTTGGACCGGGGCGCTGCGCGGCATGGTGGCGGCCAGGTGCTTGGCGTAGAGCTCGAGCTTGCGGGCGGCGTCCGGGGCGTCGCGCACCTTCTGGATGACGTCGCGCTCGGCCATCGGGATCGGCTCGTCGTCACCCGCGACGGACACGTCGAAGAGCGCCTTGAGCACCCCCGCCTTGGTTGCGAAGGCCTTGTACACCGTCTCGACCGACACGCCGGCGTCCCGCGCGATCTCCGCGATGGTCGTCGCGGCATAGCCCTGCACCAGGAAGCGTTGGCGGGCGGACGTGAGCACCGCGCGCCGATTCTGTTGGGCCTGTTGGCGTCGACGGCTCGAGTCGTAGCGGCGCGGGGGCTGGCTCTTGACAGATCCCATATTTCAGTACATGCTCCTGTATCTATTACAGATTACTGTATCAGAAAAAGGGGAGCCGACATGACAACCGCGACACGCGCCGCCACTTTGGCCGACGGCGACCATCCCACGGCGGTAGCCCGCGCCATGGCAACGGAGATCACGCGGGCCGCCGACGACGCCGAGGCGCTCGGCACGCTGCCGATCGAGCTGGTGGCGCGGCTGCGTGCGGCCGGCGTCTTCCGGGCGGTGCAACCGCGCGCGCTCGGCGGATTCGAAGTGGCCCCGGTCGACTACATCGAGATGATCGAGGAATTGGCGCGCGCCGACGGCTCGACGGGCTGGATCGCGGCCATCGGCGCCGGCGCACCCGCATTTACCGCCTGGCTCGAGCCGGCCGTAGCCGAGGACTTGTTCGGTTCGAACGCGGACTTCTTGGCGGCCACCGTGTTTTCCCCCACCGGCCGGGCCGTCCCCGACGGCGGGAGCCGGTTCGCCGTCGACGGGCGATGGCCGTTCGCCAGCGGTTGCCGCCACGCCGAGTGGTTACTGACGGGGATGTTCGTGTTCGACGACGGTCAGGCGCCGCGAATGATCCCGGGACAGGGCCCGGACTGGCGCCTCGGTTTCTTCCCCCGCGCCGACGCCGAAATCGTCGACAACTGGGACGTTTTGGGGTTGCGCGGCACCGGGAGCAACGACGTGGTGGCCCGGGGCCTGAGCATCGCCGAGGAACACACCATCGCCCCGTTCTTCGGGCCGGCCCGGCACGACGGGACGCTGTGGCGGCTGCCGTTCTTCACGATGGTGGGGGTGGCCCTCGTCGGCGTCCCGCTCGGGATCGCACGGCGCGCCCTCGACGAATTCGCCGACCTGGCGCCCACGAAGACCCGCGCCGGCACGTTCGAACCGCTCGCCGCGGACCCCGTCGCGCAGGTCGAGTTCGCCGGCGTGGAGGCGGGTTTGCGGTCGGCGCGGGCGTTCGTTCTCGACGAGGCCGGCTCCCTGTGGGACACCGCCCTCGCCGGGGACGCGCCGTCGCTGAAGCAGCGCGCTCGTTTCCAGCTCGCCGCACAGCAGGCGATGCGTGCGGCGCGCCAAGCGGTCGACACGACGTTCGGCCTGACCGGCGCGGGGGCAGTGCACGCGGACCATCCGCTGCAGCGATGCTTCCGGGATCTGCACACCGTCGGCCAGCACGTGTACTTCAGCCCGTCCGCGCTGAAGCGTTACGCCAACGCCCAATTCGGCATCAGCCAACCGACGCACCTGCTGTGACACCGATCTATAGGGCGTTGATCCACTTTTCGATGCGCCGGGCCTCGTGCGCCATCAGGTCGGGCTGTGCCAGCGCGTTGGTCAGCACCGCGCTGCCCTCGTAGGCGATGACGAGGTCGCGCGCCAGGTCGCGCGCGTCGCGGCGACCCATCGCGTGGAATTGCTGCTCGGCCCAGTCCAGCAAGGTTTGCATGATGGGGGCGGTCAGGGCCGGTGATCGGCCCGACTGGTTCGCGAGCTCGGTGCACAGCGTACCCAGGGGGCAGCCGTGGTCGGCGATGGCCTCGCCCGATTCGGCCAGCATCCCGACGAGCGCCTTGAGCCGCGCCTTGGGGCTCCCGTACCGGCGTGACAGGGCCGCGGTCGCGGCGCGGATTTCCTCGGTGCGCGCCTCGACGACGGCGGCCACGATGTCGTCTTTGGTCTTGAAGTAGTAATACATGTTGCCCAGCGGGACCTCGGCGGCCTCGGCGATGTGCGCGAGCGTGGTGCCCGCGATGCCCTGCCGGTAGAACAGGTCGCAGGCGGCGGCGATCAGTCGCTCGCGCTTGCCCGGGGACGTCGCGGGGGCGGTACCGTCGGCGTCGGTTAAGTCAGCCATATCACTCACGGACTATAGACGGCACGCGGCCATGCTCAGGTTCCACAGCAGGTCCCTGTTCTCCGGGGTGTTGTAGGCGCTCTTGACGTTCTTCGGCGCGGCGTTGGCGAAGTACTGGCCGGAGGCCGTCGCCGCGTCCGGCGAGGCGGCGAGGAACAGCGATGTGGCCGCGCCCTTTTCTGCCGAGCGGGAAAACGGCAGCGCCGCAAGGGAGATCGCGCGAAAGACCCCTTCGGCTCCCCGCATCATCGGCGTTCGGACGATGCCGGGGTGCGCGGCGTTGGCGGTGACGCGGGTCGGGCGCAGTCGATGCGCCAGTTCGATGGTGAAGAGCAGCACGCACAGCTTGGACGCGGCATACGTGCGGATCGTCGAGAAACGGCGTTCGCTCTGCAGGTTGTCCGGTTCGAACTTGCCGGCGCGGTAGACGCTCGAGCTGAGGTTGACGACCCTGCCCTGCGGGCTTTTTTCCAATTCGTTGAGCAGCAATTGGGTGAGATAGAACTGCGCCAGGTAGTTGACCTGAAACGTCGTCTCGTATCCGTCGGCTGTCAGCACGCGTTGCGGCATGATGACGCCGGCGTTGTTGATCAGCACGTCCAGTCGCGGGTAGCGGGCCCTAAACGCCTCGGCCAGCCGGTGTAGCTGCGTAAGCGACCTGAGGTCGGCGGTGAGGTAAGCGACGTCGCGGTTGCCGGTCGACGCGACGATTTCGGTTGCGACGCTGGCGGCCTTCGCCTGGTTGCGCGCGGCCAGCACCACGTAGTAGCCGGTGCGGGCGAGCTCGGTCGCGGTGACCTTGCCGATGCCGTCGGTGGCTCCGGTGATGAGGCAGATGGGCCTGTCCATATATTTCGAGCGCCTATTTGGACTCGGCCAGGGTGGGCCGCAACAACATCCGCGACATCACCGAGCGGGTGATGGCAGCCGGCACCAGCGCGGCGGTCACCCGGTTGATTCGTCCAGGTATGCAGTTGGCCCGATTGCGCTCGAGGGCGCGCAGCGCCTCACGGGCGCAAACGTCCGGCGCCATGGGCGATATCGGCATCTTGTCGGGGTCGAGGCCCAGGTCGCCCAGCGCCGGCGTGCGGGTGGGCCCCGGGTGCAGCACCGTCACGTGCACCCCCTGCTTCGCCAGTTCGCCGTGCAGGCCGGCGCCGAGGCTGGTGATGTAGGCCTTGGTCGCCGCGGTGTGCGCCATGTAGGGCACGCCGTTCACCGCTCCGAGCGCCGAGACCAGCAGGATGCCGCCGCGGCCGCGCCGCGCCAGCCGTTCACCGAAGTGGTGCGTCAAGCCCAGGTGTGCGGCGGTGTTCAGCCGCAGGATCGCGCGCTGGGCCTGCAGGTCGGAGCCCACGAGGGCGCCGGGCAGGGCCGTGCCGGCATTGGAGACCAGCAGCCCGACGTCGATGTCTTTGGTGGCCTGGGCGATTGGGCTCAGCGAGCCCGGGTCGGACAGGTCGACGCCGACGGCCCGGTAGTCGACGCCGTAGCCCCGGCTCAGCCCTTCCCCTAGCTCCTGCAGTACGGCCAGGCGCCGCGCGACCAGGACCACGTTGATGCCGGAATCGGCGACCTGATGGGCGAATTCGCGCCCGATTCCCGACGACGCGCCCGTCACGACCGCCCACGGGCCGAACCGATCTGCACTGATGCTCATGCGTGCGAACCTCCGTATCGAGTTAGTTGCCTAACTTAACACTGGCCGCAATGGCTGGCAAGCACCGAAGCTTGGGCGCCGGATTTTCTGGCAGTAAGTTGCCCATAATCAACTGTTATCTTGCGTCGTCGCTATCGCAGTGGTTAGCGTGTCAGTTAGTTGACCAACCAACTCTGATCGGACCGGAGTGAGGATGAGTGTCGTCAAACGCGCGTGGATTCCGCTGGTCGTCGTGGTCCTGGTCGGCGTCGCGGGTTTCGCCGTCTACCGGCTACATGGCGTCTTCGGCGCGCGCGGCGGCACGTCGGTCGTCGGCGCCCGCTCGGATGACATCAAGCCTTTCAACCCCAAGCGCGTGACCCTGGAGGTCTTTGGGCAGGAGGGGGCCGTGGCGGACATCAACTATCTCGACGTCGACGCCGCACCGCAGCGGGTCGACGGCATGCGGCTGCCGTGGACGTACAGCGTGGCCACGACCGCTCCGGCGGTCAGCGTGAATGTCGTGGCGCAGGGCGACGGTGACGTCATCGGCTGCCGAATCACCGTGAACGGCGACGTCAAGGCCCAGCGAACGGCATCTGGGATCCACCCGCAAACCTATTGCCTGGTGAAGTCCGCGTGATCGCGCGAACGGTCCGCCGGCTGTCGGTGCCCATCCTGCTTTTCTGGCTCGGGCTGGCCGCCGTCACCAATGTCTTTGTACCGCAACTGGAAGCGGTCGGGGAAGCGCACGCCGTTTCGATGAGCCCCGACGACGCCCCGGCGATACAGGCGATGAAGCGTATCGGCCAGGTGTTCGGAGAATTCGACTCCGACAGCGCGGTCGTGGTCGTGCTGGAAGGCCAGGCGCCGCTGGGCGAAGCGGCGCACCGCTTCTACGACGACCTGATGCGCAGGCTCGCGCGCGACCGCAAGCACGTCGAGCACATCCAAGACTTCTGGGGCGATCCGCTCACCGCGGCCGGGTCGCAGAGCGCCGACGGCAAGGCCGCCTACGTTCAGGTTTTCCTCGCGGGTCACCAGGGCGAGACACTGGCCAACGAGTCCGTCGACGCCGTCCGGGGAATCGTGTCAAGTGCGGTGGCGCCCATCGGGGTCCGGGCGTACGTCGCCGGCCCGGCGGCCGTGACCACCGATCAGCTCGAGTTCGGTAACAAGAGCGCCCGCAAGGTGATGGGCGTGACGGTCGGGGTCATCGTGCTGATGCTGCTGATCGTGTACCGCTCCGTGGTCACCGTCCTGCTGACCCTGCTGATGGTCTTCATCGAACTGCCCGCCGTGCAAGGGGTGATCGCATTTCTCGGAAGCCACGGAATTATCGGGCTTTCTACCTTCGCGGTCCAGATCCTGCCGATCCTCGCCATCGCCGCGGGCACAGATTACGCGATATTCATCGTGGGCCGATATCAGGAGGCTCGGCAGGCCAGGCTGGACCGCGAGGCCGCCTACTACAGCATGTTTGGCGGCAGCGCCCACGTGGTCCTCGGCTCGGGCCTGACCATCGCCGGCGCGATGTTCTGCCTCAGCTTCACCACGCTGCCCTACTTCCAGACCCTGGGCGCGCCGTGCGCGATCGGGATGTTCACCATGGTGGCGGGCGCGCTCACGCTCGGCCCGGCCATCGTCACGCTGGGCAGCCGATTCGGCCTGTTCGATCCCAAACGGAAAATCAAGACGCGCGGGTGGCGGCGGGTGGGAACCGCCGTCGTCCGTTGGCCCGCACCGATACTCGCGGCGGCGTCGGCGACCGCGCTCGTCGGGCTGCTCGCCCTGCCGTCGTTCACGACGAGTTACAACGACCGCAATTACCTACCCCGGATCACCCCGTCCAACATCGGGTACGCCGCGGCCGAGCGGCACTTTTCGCCCGCCCGGTTGAACCCCGACCTGCTGCTGGTGGAGGCCGACCACGACATGCGCAATCCCGCCGACATGCTCGTGCTGGACCGGCTGGCCAAGGGCGTGTTCGAAGCCGACGGCGTCGCCCGCGTTCAATCCATCACCCGTCCGTTGGGCGCCCCAATCACGCACACCTCCATCCCATTTCAAATCAGCATGCAGGGCACCACGCTGACCGAGAACATGAAGTACCTGCATGACCGCATGGCCGACATGCGGGCCATCGCCGATCAGATGACCGGCGTCATCGACACCATGCAACGCATGCTCGCCATGATGCGCGAGCTCGCCGCCACCACACACGACGTCGCCGGCCAGACGAAGCGGATCGTCGATGACACGACCGAAGTGCGCGACCGCATCGCCGATTTCGACGACTTCTTCCGCCCGCTGCGCGGCTACTTCCACTGGGAGCAACATTGTTTCGACATTCCCATCTGCTGGGCACTGCGATCGGCATTCGATGCGATCGACGGCGTCGACACGCTCACCGACGACCTGGGCGGTCTGGTCAAGGACACCGACCGGCTGGATAGCCTGATGCCGCAGCTGATTTCGCTGCTGCCGCCGATCATCGACGCGACGACGAGCATGCGTACCATGACCATGACGATGTACAGTACGTTCGCGGGCCTGCTGGACCAGATGGACGCCGCGCAGCAGAACGCCTCCGCGATGGGGAAAGCCTTCGACACGGCCAAGAACGACGACTCGTTCTACCTGCCGCCGGAGGTTTTCGACAACCCCGACTTCAAACGCGGCCTGGCGATGTTCCTCTCGCCGGACGGCAAGGCCGCGCGACTGATCATCACCCACGACGGGGATCCCGCTACCCCCCAGGGCGTCTCGCGCGTCGACGCCATCAAGAAGGCCGCGCGTCACGCCCTCAAGGGGACGCCTTTGGAAGATGCCAGGATCTACCTGGGTGGCACCGCCGCGACGTACAAGGACATGAGCGACGCGGCCAAGTACGACTTGCTGATCGCGGGAATCGCCGCGGCCTGCCTGATCTTCATCATCATGCTGGTCATCACCGGCAGCGTCGTCGCGGCCCTGGTCATCATCGGGACCGTGGTGCTGTCGCTGGGATCGTCGTTCGGGCTGTCGGTGCTGGTGTGGCAAGACATTCTCGGTATTCCGTTGCACTGGTTGGTCATAGCGATGGCGCTGATCGTGCTGCTGGCCGTGGGATCGGACTACAACCTGTTGCTCGTCTCGCGGTTCAAAGAGGAAATCGGCGCCGGAATCAAGACCGGAATCATCCGCGCGATGGGCGGAACCGGGGCGGTGGTGACCTCCGCGGGCCTGGTGTTCGCGTTCACCATGGCGTCCTTCGTGTTCAGCGACCTGCAGATGATCGGTCAGTTCGGGACGATCGTCGGCATCGGCCTGCTTTTCGACACGCTGATCGTGCGGTCGCTGATGACACCGTCGATCGCCGCCCTGCTCGGGCGGTGGTTCTGGTGGCCTCAAAGAGTGGGCTCCGGTCACCGCCCTGCGACGCCCGCCGTTCCAGTGCGGGCCCTCACGGAAAGCGTGCACCCATGATCCACCGCCGCACCAGACACCAGCGGCTGTCCGAGTCGATCCGCATCGCCGCGCCGCCCGACCAGGTGTGGGAGCTGATCTCCACCGTCGCCGGCATCGCGGAGTGGTATGACGCCTGGGACGCGGTGGAGCACCCCGCCGGCGAGGAACGCCTCCAGGTCGGCACGTCGTTTCGGCTGATCCGCCGCCGTCACGGCCGCGACGACACCGCGCTGTGCCGCGTGACCTCCATGGAGCCGGGCACGCGGTTGTGCTGGATGCAGTACGCCCCCCACCTGCCCGCCATGTCGGTCGAGTTCGAGTTGGCTGCCGAAACCGGCGCGGGCACGCTGCTGAGCCACACCAGGAGCTGGCTCGAGCCCGGTGATCGCTGATGCCACTAAGCTGGCTGCCGTGGAAACCCCCTCGCCCCGGCCCGTGCTGGTCGTCGACTTCGGCGCGCAGTATGCGCAGTTGATCGCGCGGCGGGTCCGCGAGGCGCGGGTGTTCTCGGAGGTCATCCCGCACACCGCCTCGGTCGAGGAGATCAAGGACCGGGACCCGGTGGCGGTCGTGCTCTCCGGCGGGCCGGCCAGCGTCTACGCCGACGGGGCCCCGCAGCTCGATCCGGCGCTGTTCGACCTCGGGCTGCCGGTGTTCGGCATCTGCTACGGATTTCAGGCCATGGCGCAGGCGCTCGGCGGCACGGTCGCGCACACCGGCACCAGCGAGTACGGCCGCACCGAGCTGAAAGTCCTTGGCGGAGAACTTCATTCGGGCCTGCCCGACGTTCAGCCGGTCTGGATGAGCCACGGCGACGCGGTCACCGCGGCGCCGGACGGGTTCGACGTGGTGGCCAGCAGCGCGGGCGCCGCGGTGGCCGCCTTCGAGAACCGGGGCCGGCGCCTGGCCGGGGTGCAGTACCACCCGGAGGTGATGCACACCCCGCACGGGCAGCAGGTGCTCAGCCGGTTCCTGCACGACTTCGCCGGGCTCGGCGCGGAGTGGACGCCGGCCAACATCGCCGACGCGCTCGTCGAGCAGGTGCGCGCCCAGATCGGTGACGGCCACGCCATCTGCGGGCTATCCGGCGGGGTGGATTCGGCGGTGGCCGCCGCGCTGGTGCAGCGCGCCATCGGCGACCGACTGACCTGTGTGTTCGTCGACCACGGGCTGCTGCGCGCCGGCGAGCGCGACCAGGTGCAGCGCGACTTCGTCGCCGCCACGGGCGCCAACCTGGTCACCGTCGACGCCGCGGACACCTTCCTGCAGGCGCTGTCGGGCGTGACCAACCCCGAAGGCAAGCGCAAGATCATCGGCCGCCAATTCATCCGGGCGTTCGAGGGCGCGGTGCGAGACATCGTGGGAGACAGCGGGTCTGAGGTCGAGTTCCTGGTCCAGGGCACGCTGTATCCCGACGTGGTGGAGTCCGGCGGGGGCAGCGGCACCGCGAACATCAAGAGCCACCACAACGTCGGCGGCCTGCCTGATGACCTGAAGTTCAAGCTCGTCGAGCCGCTGCGGCTGCTGTTCAAGGACGAGGTGCGCGCGGTGGGGCGGGAGCTGGGTCTGCCGGAGGAAATCGTTGCGCGCCAACCGTTCCCGGGGCCGGGCCTAGGCATCCGGATCGTCGGCGAGGTCACCGCGCAGCGGCTGGACACGCTGCGGCGCGCCGACTCGATCGCGCGCGAGGAGCTCACCGCCGCCGGGCTGGACAAGCAGATCTGGCAGTGCCCGGTGGTGCTGCTGGGCGACGTCCGCTCGGTCGGCGTGCAGGGCGACAACCGGACTTACGGTCACCCGATCGTGCTGCGGCCGGTGTCCAGCGAGGACGCCATGACCGCCGACTGGACCCGGGTGCCCTACGAGGTGCTGGAGCGCATCTCGACCCGGATCACCAACGAGGTGGCCGAGGTCAACCGCGTGGTGCTGGACATCACCAGCAAGCCGCCCGGCACCATCGAGTGGGAATAGTTACTCCACGAATTCGCGCTTGCCGTGGGCGATCGTGGCGGCTTCCCAGTTCCCGCCGGCCTCGGCGACGAGTCGGCGGGCGACATCTCGATCGTCGTTGCCGGCGACCAGGATCAGGGTGTGGTCAGTCGTGGTCACGGATCCACCCCGGATGCGGTCGCGGGCGACCGGGTCGGACGCCAGCGCGTCGCCGAAGCGGGCGATGTCGACGCCCGGCACGGCGATGATGATCGCGTCGTCTTCGGGCGCACCCTCGTAGTCGAAGGTCAGCACCGCTTCCTGGTCGAACTGGCGGCGCAGCGCCTCGGCGGCGGTGTGCAACGAGCCGTCGGCGCCGCACAGGTGGAATTCCCGCGAGGGCTCCCGGGTGTTCCGTTGCAGCGCGCTCGACCAGTACACCCCGTCGAGCGGGGTCGATCCCGTCACCGTCGCGCCGCTTGACGCGATCGCCGCGGTGGCCTGCGCTTCGAACAGGGGATCGGTGTTGTCGGTGGCGAACAGCTCCGCCGGTCGGCAGGGGGCGGCGGCGCTTGGAGCCGAAAAAGTGCAGCAAAAAAGCACCATCAGCCACACCAGCACCGAACGCATAAAGCAGCCTCTCACGTTTCTTGACGCTTGTCGGAGGGTGGGTGTTTACTCGCAAATGTATCGAACATATATTCGAATAGGAGGCAGTCATGACCGCGGCTTTGGCCTCCGATAACCGCGCTGAGCAGCTGGAATCTCTGCGCAGGCGGATGGCTGCAATGTCCGGGCGAGCCCCCGACCCG